>NZ_AQQV01000004.1 GCF_002088235.1 Oceanococcus atlanticus | reverse complement strand
AGGAGCACCCGCACAAATTACTTGCTTGATTTTTAAAGAACTTTTGACGTCTCGCCCCGCTCGTGTGAAGCAGGCTGCTCGTCAAGGGAGGCGTATGATACACGCCCCCTCTGAGGCGTCAACTGTTTTTTTCACTTCTTCGTAAAATTTTCAGTTTGACCTGCTCTTGCCACGTATTTACGGGCATTTGCAGCACTTGGGAAACGCTCAGCCAACGCATTTCCAGAGCAGCTCGCGCGGTTTCAGAGCCGTAAGCGGAGCCCATTGCTGCCAATCCATTCGAGACAGCACTGCACCGATGCCTTGTGGTGGCAGCTAAACCGCCACAACCGGCAGCAGATAGTGATCCAGCAGCAACAATGCAAATATCGCCATCAGATATATGATCGAATAGTTGAACAGTTTGCGTGGCAGATCATCAACGGGTTTACGCACCAGCTGCCAAGACCACAACAGGTACAGCACGCCAAGTGGCAACGCACCAGCCAGATAAAGCCAGCCGCTCATCTGCGCGACATAGGGCAGCAGCGCCACCGCAAAAAGGATTGCGGTGTAAAGCAGGATCTGCAAGCTGGTGAATTGCACCCCATGGGTAACCGGCAGCATGGGAATGCCCGCTCGCGCGTACTCATCCCGGCGATCGATGGCCAGGGCCCAGAAGTGTGGCGGGGTCCAGGCAAAAATAATCAGAAAAAGGATCAAGGCGTGGGCGTGCACCTCGCCGGTGACTGCGGTCCAGCCAAGCAGTGGCGGCGCCGCTCCAGCAGCTCCACCGATGACGATGTTCTGAGGCGTCGCGCGCTTCAGAAACAGGGTGTAGATCACCGCGTAACCGACCAGGGAAATCAGCGTCAGCCACATTGTCAGCGTATTGGTCAGCCAGTACAGCAAGGCCGCACCAGTGATACCCAGTACCGCAGCGAAGCCCAGCGCCTGGACGTCACTCAGAGTGCCGGTCGGCAACGGGCGTCGCCGTGTGCGCGCCATACGTGCATCCGCCTCACGGTCGGCCCACTGGTTGAGCACGGCAGCACAAGCCGAGCAAAGCCAAATACCCGCACTGCCGCCAATCAGCACAGGCCAGGGCACGATGCCGGGGGTGGCTAGAAACATGCCGATAACGGCCGTAAAGACGAGCAGAAGAACCACACGAGGTTTGGTCAGCTCGTAGTATTCACGCCAGCGCGGCAACGGCATCGACTGTGTTGTACTGCTCATGCCGAGGCCACCACAGCTGCGGAGACAGGACGTTCGCGGCGCGCCTGCACATTGATGGCCACAACCACGAGCGCCAGCAGGGCCGCGCCGGCGTTATGCGCGGCCGCGATGAGCAGCGGCAAGCCGAGTTTGACGCTGGCTATTCCCAAAGCCAGCTGCAAGGTTAGAGCGCCACCGAGCAACAGGGCCAGACCTCGCGCCTGGGTTCGCCGCCAGATGCAAAGCGCCAGAGTAAAAAGGGTTAACGCGGTGACAACAGCGCCCACCCGGTGAGTCAGGTGTATTGCGGTGCGCGCGGGGCTCTCAAGTATGCCGTACTCGAAGTTGATGCCCAGGCCATGCCACAAGACAAAGGCGTTGGAAAAATCTGTATCCGCCGGCCACCACTGCCCGTGACAGGTGGGGAAATCCGGGCAAGCCAAGGCCGCGTAGTTACTGCTGGTCCAACCTCCGAGGAAAATCTGCCCGATCAGCACCAGCAACGCCGCTGCAGCAAATCCGCGCAAGGCACTCAAGCCCGCCCCTATCGGCGCAGGGTTTAGCAATAGACGCAACCACAGCAACATGCTCAAGGTGGTCATCCCACCAAGCAGATGTGCACTAACGGCCAGAGGCTTGAGTTGCCAGGTCACCGTCCACATCCCCAGGATGCCCTGGAAGATCACCACACCGACCAGGCCAAGCAAAAGGCTACGCGGCAGCCCCCGCTTCCAGCCGAACACAGCCAAGGCAATGATCAACAAACCCAAGCTTGAAGCGAAATAGCGATGAACCATTTCCTTCCAAGCCTTGGCCGCCTCCAGAGGTCGGTCAGCATGACCGGCGTGGGCCTGTGCAACTTCAGCCGCGGGCACCAGAATCTTGCCATAGCAGCCCGGCCAGTCAGGACAACCAAGCCCGGCGTCGGACAGGCGCACATAAGCCCCCAGCACGACGATGCCAAAGCAAAGAATCAGTGTGAACAGCGACAGTTTCTTGTAGACAGCGTCAGACACAGCAATGCCAATTGATGAGTGGGGTAACCGGGTATTTTAGAGTTTTCGGGCCGATTCAGCATCCATATCCGAAAGCCGCCGTGGCAACTATCCGATGTTGGAAAGCTTGAGCAAGCGCTTGATGTCTTTGTGCATACCTTCCAAAGGGAGTTCATCGCCGTAGTACATCAGGAAGTTGCCCAATGGATCGATCAGCAACACAGGGTTTTCGACCGGCAGGCTACCCAGCCAATCATTAAACACTGCGCGGTCCGCAGCATTCAGGGCCAACACTTTCAGGCGCGGATGCCCTTCTGCCAAGGCCGCCGCGAGCTCCGGCGCTTCGGCGGGCTGTGAAACCAGCACCGCACGTTGTACCCGTCCGCGCCGACGATGAAGCAAAGTGCGCATCTGCCGCGTCTGCCACAAACGATACTGACAATCGTCCTGGCAACTCTCATTCTGGACGTGCAATATCGTCCACAGCGTATCCAGCGAGGCACTCTCTCCATCGGCCAACCGGAAGTCCACCTGAGGCAATGGTCGAGCCGGATTCAGCAAGGTGCCCTCGGCGGTGTAGCTGTGCGGCTTCCATGAGTCAGGCCCGTAATACAGCACTGCGGCCAGAACCATGGGGGCAAAAAACAGCACCGCCATGGCGACAAACTTGATGCGATTGAGATTTCTCTGGGTCATGGCGAAGAGCGCCTGTAGTTCAAAATGATGTAAAGAATGAGCGCGGTCAGCATCAGCGATGCCCACTGAAAGGCATAGCCATAGTGGCGCTCTGGCGGGATGCCAAGATCGGTCCACTCGCGCACGAAACCACCGTCTGCCTGGGGATCAAGCAACACGATGCCATTGGCCACGGGGCGTTGATATAGACATTCCAACAACGCATGCGAGGGGTAGTTGAGTCTTTGTGGCCAGCCTGACATCGAAGCATCACAGCGACCATCATCGGTGGCCAGGCCAGCACGCGGAAGGCTGCGCCAATAGCCCTGCAAGGTAACCTGCTCGCCTGGCAGTTGACCGGTGTCGGGCAACTCGTCGCGCCGCAAAGGCGCCGGTACCCATCCGCGATTGATCAATATGAGATGATCGCTGCCGCTCAGACGTAACGGGGTCCACACCTCAACGCCAATTCGCTTGTTGTGAGTCTTGTTGTCGAGCAGCACCTCTTCATCAGCCAGCCAGTGGCCACGCAATTCCACCCGCCGACCGTGCGCCGGTAAGGTTTGCGTACGTGCGACATCGACAACGGCGTCACTGTGATTGCCCTGACGCGCTATGATTTCAGCCTTTTCCTGCCCGCGCTGCATCTGCCACCACGACAGGCTGCCAAACAGCACCACTGCAAACGTTGTCAGCAGCGTGGCCCAAACCGGCGGGCGAAATCTCATGGGATCACCCTGATGAAGTTGTTCATTTCCCTGATGTTACTGGCCATCATCGTGTCACTCGGATTCGCGATGTTCTTCATGCTGAATGACAGTGGGCCGAAAAAGCGCACGGTTAATGCGTTGATCATACGCGTCGGCTTGTCGGTGAGTCTGATCGTCATTCTGATCGTCAGCTATTTCATGGGCTGGATTCAGCCGCATGGCATCGTGCCATGATTTGAGACAGCGCCACGCGCATGACATGAAAAAGGGCGCCTTAAGCGCCCTTTTTCTGATCTGGCCGTATGTCGTGGCTACAGGATGTATACGAAAACGAACAACCCCAGCCAAACCACGTCGACAAAGTGCCAGTACCAGGCCACCCCTTCAAAACCGAAATGCGAATCGGGTTTGAAGTGCCCCTTCATAAGGCGCAAGGTAATCACCAGCAGCATCAAGGTACCCAGCGTCACGTGCATGCCGTGGAAGCCCGTCAGCATGAAGAACGTCGAGCCATAAATACCTGATTCCATCGTCAGATTCAGATGCTGATAGGCAACGATGTACTCTTCGGCCTGGAAGAACAGGAAGATGCAACCCAGCGCGACGGTCGCCCACATCCACAGAATGACGTTGCGGCGCGGCTTGTTTTCACGCAGCCCATGATGGGCAAAGGTCAGTGTCACACCTGAGGTCAGCAGCAACATGGTGTTGAGGAACGGCACACCCCACGGCGGAATGATGCCGAAGTCACCACCCATGCTACCGGGGCCATTGGTGGGCCAGGCATTTTCGAACTGCGGCCAGAGCACAGCATTGGTCATGACGTCGGTACCGCCCAGCCACGGCAGAGACAGCTGACGCGCGTAGAAAAGGGCGCCGAAAAATGCACCGAAGAACATCACTTCGGAAAAGATGAACCAACCCATCCCCCAGCGGTAGGTCATGTCGACCTGCTCGCCATACTTGCCGGACTCGGATTCGTTGATGATGCCGCGGAACCAGATCCAGATGAACGCCAGTGCGATCACCAAGCCTGTCCACATGAAGATCGACGTCCCGTGACCATTCAGGTAGTTGGAAACACCACCCAGCAGCAGGAACAGGCCAATCGTGAGATAGAACGGCCATGCCGTGGGGGCAGGAACGAAGTATCCGCCAGTATTGCTAGACATCTCTAACTACTCCAGTCACTGGGCTGTCTGGGCCAGCCCGGTTGCATCAAATAAGGTATACGACAGGGTTACCGTAGTAACCTCTGGTGGCAGTGCGGGGTCCAGCATGAAGCGTACTGGCATCTTCTTATATTCGCCCGCATCCAGCGTTTGCTGGGAAAAACAGAAACATTCCGTCTTGCGCACATAACGCGCGGCATTCCAGGGCACCACACTGGGCGTCGCCTGGGTAATGTAGTCCTGAGCCGTGCGGTTCTCGGCAAAGAAGTTAACGGTATACAGCTTGCCCGGATGGACTTCGATTGAGCTGCTCTCCGCACCGAAGCCCCAATCCAGACTGTTGTTCACCGTGGTCAAGAATTCGACCCGCACAACACGTTCCTGATCAGGCGCTTCGGTCACGCTGTCTTCAAGCGTGATGCCGTCGGTTTTGCCGTTCAAACCGGTGATATCACAGACCAGGCCATACAGCGGCACCAAGGCATAGCCGAACGCGAACATACCCAGCACCAGCCCGCCGAGGCGGGCCAGATGCCACAGGCGCTGCTGCGGTGTGCGCTTGTGCTTTTCGCTGCTCACCGTGACATGACCACAAACATGGCGAAATAAAAGGTCAGCGCAACCGCGCCCAGCATCAATGCAAGACGCACATTACTGGGACGCTTTTTATTGCGCGGGTCCTGATCGCTCACGTTTACGCCCGCGACGGTGCCGTTGCCGGCTCATCGTGCACAGCGGTGATTTCGCTCTCGCTGATCACCGGCGGGGTTTCAAAGGTGTGATACGGCGCCGGTGACGGCACAGTCCATTCCAGCCCATGAGCCCCTTCCCAAACGCGCGCGGTCGCCGGAGCACCCTTGCGCATGACACAGTTCACGATCCAGTTGTAGGCCATGATGAACTGCGCGATGAAGAAGAAGAATGCGCCGATGGACGAAATCACGTTCCAGTCGGTGAACTGCACGGCGTAGTCAGGAATACGGCGCGGCATACCCGCCAGACCGGCGAAATGCTGCGGGAAGAAAGTCAGGTTAATGGCGATTGCCGACAGCCAGAAATGCAGCTTGCCGAGACCTTCGTGATACATGTGCCCGGTCCACTTCGGCATCCAGTAGTACATGCCGGCGATGATCGAGAACACAGCCCCCGGCACCAGCACATAGTGGAAATGCGCAACCACAAAGTAGCTGTCGTGGTACTGGAAATCAGCCGGAGCAATCGCCAGCATCAACCCAGAAAAACCGCCGATGGTGAACAGGAACACGAAGCCCAGCGCGAACAACATCGGTGTTTCGAAGGTCATGGACCCACGCCACATGGTGGCCACCCAGTTGAACACTTTCACCCCGGTGGGCACCGCGATAAGCATGGTGGCGAACATGAAGAACAACTCGCCAGCCAGCGGCATGCCCACCGTGAACATGTGGTGGGCCCACACGATGAACGACAGGAATGCGATCGAAGCCATGGCGTAGACCATGGAGTCGTAGCCGAACAAGGTCTTGCGCGCGAAGGTCGGAATGATCGTGGAGACGATACCGAAAGCCGGCAGAATCAGGATGTAGACCTCGGGATGGCCGAAGAACCAGAAGATGTGCTGGTACATGACCGGGTCACCACCGCCGGCGGCGGTGAAGAAGCTGGTTCCGAAGTACTTGTCGGTCAGCAACATGGTCACGGCACCGGCCAGAACCGGCATCGTCGCAATCAACAGGTAGGCCGTGATCAGCCAGGACCATACGAACAACGGCATTTTCAGCAGGGTCATACCCGGCGCGCGCATGTTCAAAATGGTCACGATCACGTTGATCGCACCAGTGATCGAGGAAATCCCCATCAGGTGGATCGCGAAGATCATGAACGGGAATGCGTCACCGGTCTGCAACACCAGCGGCGGGTACATGGTCCAACCGCTGGCCGGCGCCCCACCGTCAATGAACAAAGTCGACAGCAGCAGGGTGAAGGCGAAAGGCAGGATCCAGAAGCCCCAGTTGTTGACACGCGGCAGGGCCAGATCACTGGCGCCAACCATCATCGGGACCATCCAGTTGGCCAGACCGGTAAAGGCCGGCATCACCCCACCGAAAATCATGATCAGCGCATGCATGGTGGTCATGGAGTTGAAGAACTCCGGATTGACCCACTGCAGGCCAGGCGAGAACAGCTCAAGACGGATAATCAGCGACATCACGCCGCCGATGAAGAACATGATGAAGGCAAACCACAGATACAGGGTGCCCAGATCTTTATGGTTGGTGGTTTTTATCCACCGCATGATGCCCTTTTCCGGGCCGTGATCGTCGTGATGACTATCGTGATGTTCGCTCATTGATCAGACTCCGAAAATCTTAGCGACGGGCAGCAATTTGGGCCGGCTGAACCACATCGCCGGCGGCATTGCCCAGGGCATTACGTTCATAGGTGACGACCGCGGCAATTTCGCGATCCTTGAGGTATGCGAAGGCCGCCATGGCATTCTTGCCCTGCAGCACCATGTCGATGTGGGCGTCAACCGGCCCGTTCGCAATCTGACTTCCCGTCAACGGCGGGAAATTGGCAGCCGCCATCCCCGAACCATCCGCCTGATGGCAGGCCGAGCAGTAGTTCTTGTAAACCTTTTCACCTTCCGACATGAGCTGATCACGGGTCAGCTCGGCCGGCTCGCTGCTTACCGCAGGCGCATCAGCACTGGCCACTTCAACCGGTTCGGCTGCAGCGCTCTGTTCATCTGCGCCACCAACCTTGCCGCCACGCTCGGCGATCCAACGCTCATACTCTTCAAGCTGAACAGCACGCACAACCACCGGCATAAAGCCATGGTCACGACCACACAGCTCAGCGCACTGGCCACGGTAGATACCGGGCTCATCAATCTTGGTCCACAGCTGGTTGATGTAGCCCGGAACGGCGTCCTTCTTGGTCGCCAGCTCCGGCACCCACCAAGCGTGGATGACATCATTGGAGGTCAGCAGCAAACGCACTTTCTTGCCAACCGGCAGGACCAGCGGCTCATCCACTTCCAGCAGATAGTTGGGCACATCGGCAGGATTGATACCCGAATTCAACTGACGCGCAACGTTACTCTTGGCATCCATATTGGAGAAGAACGAAACGCCTTCATCCATATATTCGTAGTGCCACTTCCACTGATAGCCGGTGATCTTGATGGTGATATCGGCATCGGAGGTGTCCTCCATCTTGATCAGCGTGCCGGCAGCCGGAATAGCCATTGCGATCAAAATGACGAAGGGCAGCACGGTCCATGCAATCTCGACCTTGATGCTCTCGTGGAAATCCGCCGGTTTGGGGTGAACCGACTTACGGTGAGCGATGATGGAGTAGATCATCACGCCGAACACCGCGGCGCCAATCGCGCAGCAGATGTAGAAAATCAGCATGTGCAATCCATGCACTTCCCGGCTGATCTCGGTCACACCGACGGGCATGTTGTATTCGGCAGCATGCGCCAAACTGGCCAGCACCATGCCCGACAGGCCCCAAATCAATCGTCCCATTCGACAATTCTCCATCACATTGTTCATCGTGGCGTTCCGGCAAGCCACCGCGGTGACTGCGTCGACAGTGCTTTCACAAACACCGTTATATTTCGTCTGCGTCAATGCGCATTACCGCTCGGGCAGCTGTCCTCGCGGCACCGACCGGCTCCCTCATAAGGCACGGCCAACGGGCTATGTAGCCTTTCCCCAAACAGGTTGTTAAACCGCGCTTTTACGTCCACGCAGCTCAGCAGCCGAATTTTAGTCCATCCCCGGGCGACAGGCCACTCCCAAAATCCCGGAACTGGCGAAAAATGCTTTGCCGATATGGAATTTCGGCGCTAGGCTGGCCCATCACATTCTCCCCACGGGAATCTGTATGAGCGCCGCGAACACCCACCACCGCAGCTGCAACCTGTGTGAAGCCATGTGCGGCATCACCATCAGTGTGGAAGATCAAAAGATCACGTCGATCAAGGGCGATCCTGACGATCCGTTCAGCCGCGGACACATTTGCCCCAAGGCGGTTGCGCTCAAAGACCTGTACGACGACCCCGACCGCCTGCGCACACCACTGGAAAAACGCGACGGAGAATGGCACCCGATATCCTGGGATGAAGCTCTGGACAAAGCCGCAGCGGGCATCAAAAGGGTTCAGTCCGAGTATGGGCACAACAGCGTGGGCGCCTATCTGGGCAACCCCAACGCACACAATCTGGGTTCGTTGCTGATGGGGCCGCCGCTGTTACGCGCCCTGAAAACACGCAATCGGTTCTCCGCTACATCGGTCGACCAACTGCCCCATCACCTCGTCTCATGGAAGCTCTTCGGGCATCAGCTGCGCATACCGGTTCCGGATATCGACCGTTGCGACCACTTTGTGATGCTCGGCGCCAACCCGCTCGCCTCCAACGGCAGCATCATGAGCGTGCCTGACGTCAAAAAACGCCTACGCGCCGTGAGCGAGCGGGGGCGCGTCACCGTCATTGATCCGCGCCGCAGCGAAACCGCCAACATCGCCGATGTCCATCATTTCATCCGCCCAGGCAGCGACGCGACCCTGCTGCTGGCCATGCTCAACCATCTGTTTGAAAGCGGTCAGGTACGCCCGGGTGTGCTGAGCGCCTATCTGGATACGGATCCGCAAAGCCTACAAGCGTACTTCGCGCCGTGGAGCGCAGAGCGCGCTGAAGCCGCCACCGGCATCGCTGCGGCCAGCATCCGCCAGCTGGTTGACGACTTCTGCGCTGCCGACGCAGCTGTTCTGTACGGCCGCATGGGCGTTTCGGTCCAGACCTTCGGCACGCTGTGCCAGTACCTGATCATGCTGTTCAATATTCTGACTGGCCGGCTGGATGCGCCCGGCGGCCTGATGTTCACAACGCCTGCAGCCAACATCCTGGCCCAGACCAATCCGGGCAGCATGGGGCGCTTTCACTCGCGCGTACGCAAGCTGCCGGAGTTCGGCGGAGAATTGCCAGTCTCCACGCTGGCTGAAGATATCCTCACACCCCGCCAGAACCAAGACGACACCCCGATCCGGGCGATGTTTCTGATTGCCGGAAACCCGGTGGTCTCAACCCCCAACGGCGATCAGCTGGACCGCGCGCTGGCCAGTTTGGATTTCGTGGTCAGCATCGATTTTTATATCAACGAGTCCAACCGGCATGCCGACATCATCCTGCCGCCGGTCAGCCCGGTTGAACGGGCGCACTACGACCTGATTTTTCATCTGCTCGCGGTGCGCAATACCGCACGCTATTGCCCGCCACTGTTCGATAAACCGGCGGAGGCCCGCTACGACTGGGAAATTCTTCTTGCCCTGCAAGAGCGCCTGGCCCCCGCCAAGACCCTCAAGGACAAGCTGGGGCGCCGCGCCATGAGCCTGCTCGGGCCAACCGGGATGGTCGATTTACTGCTACGCAATGGCTCTTACGGCGCTGGATTCAAACCGTTCGGGCAAGGCCTCAGCATCAGCCGCCTGAAGCGCCACCCGCATGGTGTCGATTTGGGCCCGCTCAAACCTATGCTGCCAGACGCGCTGCATCATAAGGATGGAAAAATTCATCTCGACACGGCGTTCTTCCTCGCAGATCTGCAGCGCGTCGAAGAGACGTTTGCTCAACCCTCAGCTCACAAAATGGTTCTGATCGGCCGCCGCCACGTTCGCAGTAACAATTCCTGGCTGCATAACAGCCATCGGCTGGTCAAAGGCAAACCACGTTGCGTGGCGCTGATTCACCCCAACGATGCCGAAAGACTTGGGCTGGCCGGCGATAGCGCACGGGTGAAAGTGCGGTCACGCGTCGGTGAACTTGAAGTGAGTGCGAGCATCAGCGACGAAGTAATGCCCGGGGTAATCAGCATTCCGCACGGCTGGGGTCATGACAAAGACGACACCAGCTGGAAAACCGCGCAAGCTCACGCTGGTGTGAACCTCAACACGCTAACCGACGACCAAGCACTTGATAGGCTCTCTGGCAATGCCGCACTGAACGGGATTGCGGTCGACGTTCAGGCGCTCGCCTGAAGACACTTACTCCACCGGCGGGGCGATCTCAACCTCAAGACCATCCAGCGCGTTGCTGACCTCAATACGGCACGCCAATCGCGACCCCGGACGCAGTTCGACATACTCTTCCAAGGCTTCAAGCATCATGTCTTCTTCATCGCTGCGGCCACCAGCCTTGCCCTGCCAGTCGCCCGCCACATAAACGTGGCAGGTTCCGCACGAGCACGTTCCGCCGCAGGTCCCTTCAACGCCGGTGTTTTCGTCACGCAGCGCTTCCATCAAAGGTTCGCCTTCCGGAGCCTCGATGGTGCGCTTGCTGCCGTCGCGTTGAATGACATGAATCTGAGCCATGGTGTTGTCCTAAGCAAAAAGAAGGCCCCGGGCGCACATGGCGCCAGGGGCCATCAACAGTATAGAAATTAAAGGTTCGGGTTTTCTTCGTTACCCGGATAGAACTGCTTGAACCATTTACGGTACTGCAGGATCGGACCATCACCGTCACACAGCAACGGATTGGGCCGGTATTTCTTGTTGTTCCAAACGATGAAATCGACGCTTTCAAAGCCCGCCGATTCTTCGCCATCGGCCTCGCCAACCATGTGATTGACCAGATGCTGAGCCACCATCGCTTCCTTGGTCCCTTCCGGGTACTTGAAGTGGGTGAAGCTCATGTTCATCTTGGTCTGTTCACGCGTGTACGGCACCGAGTAGGACACCATGGTGGCCACCACGCCTTCATGATCGAAGCGGAAGATCGCCAGACCCGGCCCGCACTGATGGCCCTTGATGTAGCCGTTCTTCATGTCGGTGAAGATTTCGTGGCCCTTGAACTCCGTGGTCGCAGGCGGAATTTCCGGCTCGCCATGGAGGAACTTCAGGTGGGCAAAGTCCACCCCGTTCTCGGCCACTTCCTGCACTGCGGTATTGACCTCCCAGTGGCCGGTGCGCGGTTCGATGTAGTCATCGCTTTCCAGCTCGGGAATGCTCGGCAGCTCCCACTGCGGCGCTTCCGCCTGCGGGTGGTACCAGCACCAGATCATGCCCCATTTCTCGATCACCGGCAGGGTACGCAGAATCGGCTGCTTCTTGCACACCGGCGGCATGATCTTGGCGTAGGGCACATCCTTGCACCAACCTTCCGGGTTGAACTGCCAGTGGTGGAAGGTGCAACGGATGTTGTCACCAACAACCTTGCCGCCATGCCCAAGGTGAGCGCCCAGATGCGGACAGAAGGGGTCACTCAGACCAGCCTTGCCCTCTTCGCCTTCACCGCGGAACAGCACCCATTCCTGATCAAGCAGGAACACGTTGCGCACTTCGCCAGGCGCCAAATTCTTGGAATAGTCCACGAAGAACCAGCCGGCAGGAATCGGGAACGGGCAACGCTCCAGCGTTTTGGTTTCCTGCAGCAACTTGAGATCGATCACGCTCACTTGAAACTTCCTCCATCGTATTGCCGATAACGCCCTGCGACAGGGCGATCATCGTGTCTGATGGGTACAGAATGCCCTCACCAGACGCGCCCGGCATCCCGTGGAAGCATCTTGCGACTGATAACACCAAGCGTTATATTAAGGGGTTTTCCTCAAAATATACTCAAGCTGCTCGACATCAATCTCGTCGGCGGCTTGCTGCGGTGTGGCAGCGCGCACAATCCCCAGACACGGTGCCGGAATTCTGTCCTGCAAGGCGGCGATATTTTCGCCTAGGCGTGGCTGTTCCGGCGGCAGCACATTGGCCACCCAGCCGAGCAAGGGGGCACGCCGCTGAATCGCCTCCACACTGAGCAACGCGTGGTTGATGCAGCCCAGCCGCATGCCCACAACCAGCAACACCGGCCAAGCCGCAGCCTCAACCATGTCGGCGAAGTCCTGCTGTGCATTGAGCGGCACCCGAAAACCGCCCGCGCCTTCCACCACTACCCACTCACTGCGTGACTGCAGCGCAACAGCCCCTTCAATCAGCGCGGCAGGATCGATGGTAAGACCCAGATCATCGGCGGCCACATGCGGGGCAATCGGCGGTTCCAGCGTGACCGGGTTGATGTCGGCATAGTCAAAGCCCGGCGCGGAAGCCGCCCATAAGGTGCGCGCATCGGCATTGCTCAAGCCTGCGGGGCCATGCTCACAACCCGCCGCCACCGGCTTATACCCCACCGCTGACTTGCCCCGCGCTGCCAACGCATGCAGCAACGCCACGCTGACATGGGTCTTTCCACAATCCGTATCGGTGCCTGTTACGAACAAGGTCGGCATATCAGTCTCTCGGCATGATCTCGTCAAGCGCAGCTAGCAAACGCTGCACATCGGCTTCGCTGTGCGCGGCACTCAGGGTGATGCGCAAACGGCAGGTGCCCGCAGGCACCGTGGGCGGTCGAATCGCGGTGACCCACAGGCCGCGCGCGCGTAAGGCCTCCGACAAAGCCAGGGTACGATCCTCCGGGCCGACAATCAGAGGTTGAATGGGCGTACTCGAAGCGGTGTCCGGCAAGCCCAGCCGCACCAGCCCGGCACGAAACTGCTCAATCAGTCCATTCAGATGAGCGCGCCGCTGATCCGCATAAGCAACCAGCTCCAGCGCTGCACGCAGGCTGGCGACCAGCGGCGGCGGTAGGGCGGTGGCGAAAATGCCGGTTCGGGTCACCTGGGTCAGGTAATCAATGACTTCGCTTGAAGCCGCCACAAACGCCCCATAAACCCCGAAAGCCTTGCCCAGCGTACCGGTCAGCACCGGCACCTCACTGACACCGCATTGATGCAAGGCCACAGCCCCGCGCCCCTGCGGCCCCAGCACCCCAACACCATGCGCGTCATCAAGCATCAACCAGGCAGATCGCTGTCGGGCCAATCTGGCCAGCGCCGGAATATCGGCGATATCGCCATCCATACTGAACACCGCATCGGACAGCAATAAACGCTGACCATCGCCAGCACATGCCGCCAGCGCCTGATCAGCCGCCTCAATGTCAGCATGCGCAAAACGCTCGACGCGCGCCCCCGACAAACGGCAGCCGTCGATCAGCGACGCATGATTGAGCGCATCGGAGACGATGACATCGTCACGCCCGACCAGCGCATCAATCACGCCGGTATTGACCAGATAGCCCGAGCCGAGCAACAGCACCCGCGGATAACCCAGAAAGGCCGCCAGCTCGCGCTCGAAGGCCGCAATTTCGGCGCTGTGGCCATTGATGTACTGCGATGCCGTACTGCCCACACCATAGCGCTCGGCCGCCTGGCTCAAGGCCTCGACCAGCCGCGGGTGATCAGACAGACCAAGATAGTCATTGCTGCAGAACAGCGTTAAATCGGCATCATCGCAAGCCACCGCCATACCCTGACGGGCGGCGTATTCGCGCCGAACCCGGTAGCGGTTGGCGCGCTCGATATGCTTTAAACGCTGGGCAGCAAACTCAGGCAGCGGCTGCGTCACCGTCTGCGGCCGCGGGCTGGGATTGGCATTCGGTAGCAGCTTCCACCGCCATGGCGCGGATGCCCAGATCCGCCATCAATCGCTGATCCGCTTCGTGCTCAGGATTGCCGGTGGTGAGCAGTTTCTCACCGTAGAACATGGAATTGGCTCCGGCGAAGAAGCACAGCGCCTGCACCGCAGGCGACATGCTGGTGCGCCCGGCAGACAGGCGAACCATGGATTTGGGCATCAGGATGCGGGCCACCGCAATGGTCCGTACGAAATCCACCGCAGCCACATCATCAACCTGATCCAGCGGAGTGCCCTCGACCTTGACCAGCTGATTGATCGGCACGCTTTCCGGATGGGTCGGCAGATTGGCCAGCGTACGCAGCATCTCAGCCCGGTCGCCAACCTCCTCGCCCAGCCCGACGATGCCGCCGCAGCACACTTTCATGCCGGCCTTGCGCACCGAATCCAGGGTATCCAAGCGGTCCTGGTAGGTCCGGGTGGTGATGATCTTCTCGTAGTACTCCGGGGAGGTATCCACGTTATGGTTGTAATAATCCAGCCCTGCATCACGCAACTGCTGCGCCTGCTGCTCGGTCAACATGCCCAGTGTCATGCAGGTTTCCATGCCCAGATCGCGCACCGCTTTGATCATCTTGGCCACGGCCACGATGTCGCGATCCTTGGGGCTGCGCCAGGCCGCGCCCATGCAGAAACGCGTCGCACCGGCCTGCTTGGCACGCTCAGCAGCTTCACGCACCTGCTCAACCTGCATCAGCGGCTCCGCATCCAGACCGGTGTTGTAGCGCACGCTCTGGGGACAGTACGAGCAATCCTCCGGGCAGGCGCCGGTCTTGATGTTCAGCAATGTGCTGAGCTGCACTTCATTGGGGTCGAAATGTGCACGGTGCACACTTTGTGCACGAAACAGCAGGTCGTTGAACGGCAGATCAAACAATGCGCGCACTTCATCCGCGCGCCAGTCGTGGCGTAGCTCAGCCATGGCCCTATTCCATCGGAGTCAAGGCGCAGAGCATGAAAGCGCCCGTCAACGCTGTCAACCCAGCTACGGACGACGGGTTGACAGGCTGCTGGACGCCCTACTGCCGCCGCTGTGTCCGGCTTGCGATACACCGCAATCCGATCCGGGCGGGCTGTGCGCTACCTGCCTGCACAAACTGCAAGCTCTGGGATGGCAATGCCGCCATTGCGCCCTGCCGCTGCCAAACCCAAACGTGCAGGTGTGCGGCGCCTGTCTGCATAGCCGCGTAAGGCTGGATCCGGTCTGGGCCGGCTTTGCATTCAACGCAGCCCTGCGCAAGATGGTTCACGCCCTCAAGTTTCAGCACAAGCTGGTGCTGGCGCCACTGCTGGGCCAGCAATTGCTCCAGCACCTGCCGGCAGACATCCCAGGGGACGGATTCGATGCGTTGATCCCGGCGCCGCTACATATCAGTCGTCTGCGTGAACGCGGCTTCAATCAGGCCCTGGAATTGTCCCGGCCACTGGCTTCGAGCTGGCACATGCCGTTACGCAGTGACCTGCTTCGGCGTGACCGCGCAACCCGCAAGCAAACACATCTGGACAAGCCCCAGCGGCGCGCCAACGTGAATCAGGCGTTTTCCGCCACGCCTGAAGTGCGCGGTCTGCGCGTGCTCATCTTTGATGATGTCATGACCACCGGCGCCACCCTGCATGCCATGGCAAAGGCACTGCGCCAGGCCGGCGCCGAGCAGGTTGGTGCCATCACCCTGGCGCGCGTGACCTAGGGCCTGTTAACAGGCCCTAGAGCGTTTGCAGCAACAGACCGGCGAAGATCGCCATGCCGAAGCGATGATTGTTGAGAAACGCCTGAAAACAGGGCTCGCGCTGGCGCTCACGAATCAGAAATTGCTGCCATACGAAATGCCCCGCCCCGACCGCGACACCCAGATAAAACCACAGTCCATAGCCCTTCCAGCACCCCAGCACCACCAGCAGGCCGATCACTGCGAGCTGCAACAGCCCGGTGATCAGTCGATCATGACGCCCGAACAGCACGGCAGTGGATTTGACCCCGATCTTCAGGTCGTCGTCGCGATCGACCATGGCATAGAACGTGTCGTACACGATGGTCCACAGCAGGGTGATCAGTACCAGCAACCAAGCCAGCGCGGGAACCTGCCCGGTCAGCGCGGCAAACCCCATGGGTATACCGGCAGCGAAAGCCATGCCCAAATGAGCCTGCGGCAGGTAGGTGTAACGTTTGGCAAACGGATACGAGCCGGCCAGGATCACCGCCGGAATACTCAACAGCAAAGCCAGGCGATTCAGTTGCAGGGCCAGGCCGAAGGCCACCAGCGCAAGCACCACGAAGACCATGACCGCTTCCCAGGCCTGAATCTCGCCGGCCGCCAGCGGACGTTGATCGGTGCGTTTGACGTGCGGGTCGATCTTGCGATCGGCAAAGTCATTGATGGCGCATCCCGCCGCCCGCATCAGAAACGTACCGAGCACGAATATCGCCAGAATGTTCCACGGCGGCAGACCGTCCGCCGCAACCCAAAGGCCCCACAGGGTCGGCCACAACAACAACATATTGCCGATCGGCCGATCCAGACGCACCAATCGGTAGTAGGCGTTTAACCGCTGCATCAATGCACTCAATGTTCTTGCTCGCTCATGCGTCCGCGTATTTCTGTCCGGCGGGCAGCCAGCGCACCAGCAAAGGGCCAACCACTTCGGGCTGCTGCTCAAAAACCTGCCGGGCCAACTCCCGCACCTCCCCCAACCACGCGGCATCACGTTGCGGATCGGCAATGCGGAACTCGCTCAATCCCGACTGACGCGTCCCCAGAATCTCACCGGCGCCGCGCAGTTCCAGATCACGCTCAGCCAGCCGAAAACCGTTGTGTTCGTGACGCAAAGCATCCAGGCGCGCACGCGCGGTGTCGGTCAGCGGCGGACGGTACATCAGCACACAATGACTGGCCACCCCGCCACGCCCGACCCGGCCGCGCAGCTGATGCAACTGGGCCAGCCCCATACGTTCGGCATTGTCGATCACCATCACGGACGCGTTGGGCACATCAACCCCGACTTCGATCACCGTCGTGGCCACCAGAATCTGCACCTGACCGGCCGCAAACGCATGCATCACCGCCTGTTTGTCCTTGGCCTTGAGCCGCCCATGCACCAGCGCCACATTCAGCCCCGGCAACGCTGCGGTCAGCTCGGCGTGGATATCTTCGGCCGCCTCGGCCCATTCCGAAGCCTCGATCACCGGGCTGACCCAATAGGCCTGGCGGCCCTGAGCACAGGCTTTGCGCAAGCGTTCGATAACCTCGCCTCGGCGGCTTTGTGGCAGCGCCACCGTGACCACCGGCTTGCGCCCCGGCGGCAACTCGTCGATCGAGGAAAAATCCAGATCGGCAAAAAAAGTCTGCGCCAGGGTGCGCGGTATCGGCGTTGCCGTCATCACCAGTTGATGAGGGTGGCAATCATCACGGGTGGCCAGCTTCTTCAGCCCAAGGCGCTGGTCCACACCGAAACGATGCTGTTCATCAACGATGATCAGACCAACCGCGCCGAATTCGGGCTCGCCATGAAACAGCGCGTGAGTGCCCACAATCAGGGCCGCCCCGGTGGCCGGCAAAGGCTCGCCGCCACCCGCCTGCCCACCTATACGCAGGATCACCGGCGCGCCCAAGGGCTCGAACCAGGCACTCAGGGTCTTGGCGTGTTGCCGCGCCAGAATTTCGGTCGGCGCCATCAACACGGCGCGCAAACCCACCCCCAGGGCTGCCGCAGCCGCCAGCGCGGCCACCGCCGTCTTGCCCGCCCCAACGTCGCCCTGCAACAGACGCAGCATCGGGCTGGGCTGCGCCATATCCCGCAGAATCTCATCCAGAACCCGGTCCTGTGCACCGGTCAGGACAAACGGCAAAGACTGACGCAAACGCTCCAGCAGATCGCGATCGCCCAGCGGCGCAGCTTTTTGCTGCAGCTTGCGCGCGCGCAGGTTAAGCATGGCCAGGCGATGCGCCAGCAACTCTTCACGTATCAGTCGGCTGCGGGCCTGCTCGACCTGCGCTTGCTGATCGGGCGGTGGCGCATGAATCAGACGCAATGCCGCATGCAGGCCCAGCTCAAAACGCGCCTGCAGCAGATCCGGGACCAGCGTATCGGCGAGTCTTAAAGCCTGCTCGACGGCGCTGCGAATTCGGTTCTGGCTCAAACCGGCCACAGCGGGGTAGACCGGGGTCAGCGTGTCGTGCTCGGCCTGACCTGCCTGATCCGCTGGCACCACCCGGTATTCAGGGTGAACCATTTCCAGCTGATAGCCGGCGCGACGCACTTCGCCAAACACGCGCACCCAGGCGGCCGGCTTGAACGCCCCCATCTGCCGACTTGAAAAGTGAAACAGACGCACGCTCAGCAGCCCGCTGTCATCTTGCAAGGTCACCACCAGACTGCGCCGGCGCCCGTAGCGAATCTGGCTGTCGACTACTTGACCGCAGGCCAGCAAGGGCTCACCCTCGCACGCCGCACCAAACGGCTGAACCCGGGTGCGATCCTCATACCGCAAGGGCAAATGAAACAGCAGATCCGCGACCTGCTCGATGCCCAGCGCACGAAATTTGTCTGCCAGCGCCGGCCCGATTCCGGCCAGCTCGGTCAGCTGCACGACATGCCCTACGCGGCTCCGGACTCAGCCGGCGATTTCGAGTACGCCGTCCGCTTCGACCTGAGCACCCTTGGGCAATTGCGCCACCCCCAAAGCCGCGCGCGCCGGGTAGGGCTCATCGAAATATTCGGCCATGACCTGATTCACCACCGGGAAATGGCTCAGGTCGGTGAGATAGATATTCAGCTTCACCGCATCGGCCAGTTCACCGCCAGCCGCCTGCGCCACCGCTTTGAGGTTATCGAACACCCGCCGTATGTGGACGGCGATATCGCCGTCCACCAGCTCACCGGTGGCCGGGTCCAGCGGTATCTGTCCGGACAGGTACACCGTGGCGCCAACCTTGACGGCCTGCGAATAAGTACCGATCGCCGCAGGTGCCGCGCTGGTGGAGATTGTCTGTCGTGTCATTTCTTGTCCTGTTTGCTGCGCTGGGCGGCATCGCTGACACTGCTTTCCGACCCGGCCCTGACCACCTTGACCACCGAAGGCAGCTTGCGCACCTGGCGCAGCATGCGCGACAGGTGGGTACGGTCCGAGACGGTCACCAGGAGCGAGAGCTCGGCGATGTCACCCTGTTTATCCTTAATTTTGACATGGTCGATGCTGCATTCCTCTTCCGCCAGGGCGGTGGCCACACGTCCCAGCAAGCCTCGCTTGTTTTCGCCCTGCACACGCAGTTCGACCGGATATTCGCCATTGACGTTTTCCGACCAGACCACATCGACCTGCGTGCCGCTCTGGCGATCGCCGACCAGACCGTTCTTGCAGTTGGCCTGGTGAATGACAATACCGCGCCCGGAGCGAATCACCCCGCGAATACGATCGCCAGGGATCGGCCGGCAGCATCCGGCGAATTCCACAGCCATGCCTTCGGTGCCCTCAATCGCCAGCGCGTGAGGCTTGTCGCTGCTTGCAGTGCTGCCGGACTCCAGCTGATGCGCGACCAAAGAGGCCATGCGCCGGCCGTTGCCGATGCTCTCGAACACCCGCTCCATGTCGGGCTCCTTGAGCGTTTTGAGCAAAACTTCGATCTTGTCCGGATCGAGTTTGCGCAAGGACATGCCGCGCTCATGCAAAGCCATGGTCAGCAAGCGCCGGCCCAGACGCCGTGACTCATCGGCCCGCTGGTGACGCAGGTGATGCAGGATCGCACTGCGCGCCTTGCCGGTCTTGACGAAGTTCAGCCAGGTGGCGTTGGGGCTTTGATGGCGCGCCGTCACGATACGCACCTGCTGGCCATTGCTCAGCGGCGTCGACAGCGCCTGCAGGTGATCGTCGATCCAGGCACTCACGGCCGAGTTGCCCAGATCAGTGTGGATGGCGTAGGCCAGATCCAGCGCGGTCGCGCCTTTGACCAGGCGGTAAATCTGCCCCTTGGGACTGAACACGTAGACCTCGTCGGGGAACAGATCCACACGCACCGACTCCATGAAATCCATGGCATTGGCCGTGCGTCGATTGACCTCGACCAAACCGGCCAGCCACTCACGCGCGCGCTGCTCCGGCGCCTGTCGTGCCTGATCCCGTCCCAGCTTGTACTGCCAGTGTGCGGCCACCCCGGATTCGGCAATGTGGTTCTGATCACGGGTGCGAATCTGCACCTCGATCTTGACCCCCTTCGGCCCGATCAAGGTGGTGTGCAGCGATTGATAACCGTTGACCTTGGGGCAGGCAATATAGTCATTGAACTGCTCCGAGATCGGCTGATACATGCTGTGCACCACGCCAAGCGCGCGGTAACAGGCATCTTCGGAATCAACGATGACACGAAAACCGTACAGATCCATGACATCCAGAAAACGCAAATGCTTCTTGCGCATTTTCTGATACACGCCATATAGGTTCTTGCGCCGGCCAAACACCGCCGCCCCGATGCCCTCCTCGGACAACCGCCGGTTGAGCTTGTCCTCAACCTCGCGAATAAGGTCTTTGCGCCGCCCGGCAACCGCCTCGACCGAGCGCTTGAGCACGCGATGGCGCTTGGGATAACGGTTGGCAAAACCCAGATCTTCGAGTTCGTTGCGCAGGGTATGAATACCCAGGCGATGCGCGATCGGCGCGTAAATCTCCAGCGTTTCACGCGCCACCCGGCGCCGCTTTTCCGTGGCCATGGTCGCCAGCGTGCGCATGTTGTGCAGGCGGTCAGCCAGCTTGACCAGAATCACCCGCAGGTCATCGGTCATGGCCATCATCAACTTGCGCAGGCTTTCCGCTTGCGCTTCTTCGCGCGACTGATCGGTGGCCCGATCGAGCTTGCTGACCCCGTCAACGATGTGCGCGACCTCTTCACCGAAACGCTCGGCCACTTCGTGTTTGGCCGCCGGCGTATCTTCGATCACGTCATGCAGGATGGCCGCCACCAAGGTGGTGTAGTCCATGCGCATTTCAGCCAGAATGCGCGCCACCGCCAGCGGGTGAAAAATGTAGGGCTCGCCGGTTTTGCGGAACTGCCCGGCGTGCATCGCCGCCCCATATTCATGGGCTTCGCGCACGATGGCGATCTCGTCATCGGGCAGATACGACTCGAGCACACTGACCAGCGCATCGATACCGAACTCGCGGGTAATTCGCGAGGTGCGAAACGCGGTGTTCAGGCGGCTGATGACGGGCAATTCCATAGCTCACGAGTATAGCCACGGATCGGGTGTACAGCACAAAAAAACGCCCCGGAGGCGAGCCTGCGGGGCGTTGGTATCGGAAGATCGAACTCAGTCAGTACCGACTTCGATGTTCGACAGGTCGACTTTGAGCTGCGGCACCGGCGGCGGATCGTTCTCGCTGAGCACATCGCGCCCGGTCAGGTCGTCGGCCACTTCACGCAGTGCAACCACGGTGGATTTGTGATTACCCCACGGCACCTTGGAATCCGCGCCGCGTGCGAGCTGCCGCGCGCGCTTGGCTGCGACCAGGGTCAGCTCAAACTGGTTGTCGATGTTTTTGAGGCAGTCCTCAACAGTGACACGTGCCATGAGTGCTCGAATTTCTGAAACGTAGCCGCGTAGTTTAATCGCTCTGAAGCAGATCCGCCAGCAAAGTGGCGCGGCGGCTTTGCTGCAACGGTCCACGCAAGCCCGCCGCCAAGCACACAGCCTCCAGCTCATCGCAGGCCACCTCCAGATCGTCGTTGACAATCAGGTAGTCGAACTCGCGGTAGTGGCTCATCTCAGCCACCGCCTCGGCCATGCGCTGTGCGATGGTGTCTTCGCTGTCCTGGCCACGCCCGCGCAGGCGCTCCTCCAAGGCGGCGCGCGAAGGCGGCAAGACGCCAACGCTGCAGGCCAGCGCAGGCAGATGCGCTTTGACCTGCCGGGCGCCCTGCCAGTCGATGTCCAGAAACACCCAGTGCCCTGCATCAAGGGCCTGTTCGGTCCGCGCCCGGCCGGTGCCATAGCAACGCCCGAAAACCTCGGCATGTTCGAGCATCTCGCCCGCCGCCACCATCTGGTCAAACACGGCGCGCGTCACGAAGTGGTAGTCATGCCCATCACGCTCACCAGGACGCAGTGCACGCGTGGTGTAGGACACGGAAAAACTCGCCTCCAGACCACGCGCCTGTAGGCGCGCCATAACACGCCGCGCCAAAGTGGTTTTACCCGCACCCGAGGGCGCACACAGGATGATCAAATTGCCTTGCGTCATGAACTGCAACAGTGAGCAAAGCGCTCAGTGTAATGCCTGACCCCTTCACCTGTTTATACGGTGCGGCGTGGATCTAACGCAGTTAAACTATTCTGCTCGCCGAGACCCTCTCATGGTCAGGCACGCCGACACACGGGCCCATAGAGCCCGCTTGAGGAGACACACTATGTTGTATCGCATCCTTGCCCTGGGGCTGGGCCTGACTGTTGCTGCCTGCAATGGTGGGCGCACCGATTCCGCCGCCAGCAACAATACCGATGGCGCGATCGTCATGGGCCAGTCGCCGACCCTGGTTGAAGTCAGCGAAAGTCGCGCGGGTGAAGTCTATCGCCAGGAAATTCTGTCACCGGTCACCGGCGATACCACCGTGGTTCAGGTCATGGAACCGACCCAGCTAGAGGTCGGCGCCAGCTATCCCCTGGTGCTTCAGGGCCATGGCTATGGCGGCAGCCGTAACGTTGAGCCCAGTAACTTTCAGCAGCGCTTGCGCGACGCCGGCTATTACGTGATCTCAATCGATCAACGTGGCTTTGGCGAATCGTCCGGCCAGGTGCGGGTGATGGACCCGGAATATGAGGGGCAAAACCTCATCGCCGTGCTCGATTGGGCGGAAAACCTGCCAGGTCTGCGTCGACGCGCCAACGGCGAAATGTATGTCGGCAGTTACGGCAGTTCCTACGGCGGCATGTACCAGTTTTTGTTGCACGCGGTTGATCCGCGCCATCGTTTGCGCGTGATGGCACCGGATATCACCCCGCATGACCTGACCTACTCGCTCAACCCGCATAACGTGGTTAAATCCAGCTGGGGGCTGTTGCTGGTCGCTGGCGGTGAAGCCTCCGGTGTCATCTCGCTGCTAACCGGCGATCCGACCACCCTGCTTCCCGAGCTGCTGGAACTGGCCAGCCAAGGGGTTACAGCCCAGGATCCGGCCATTTTAGAAATCCTGCTCAACGCCGGCGTGAGCAACGCCTTCAGCGAAGCTGGCTTCAACTTCATGCGCTACCACAGCGTGAAATATTTCTGCGATGGCGAACCCGCCGGACCGCAAAATTTCCTGTTCGCCACAGCCGACGAACTCAGCGTCGCGCCTGATCTGCCACCGCCGGCGGACATCCTGATTTCCCAAGGCTTCCTCGACACGCTGTTCAACTTCAACGAAGGCCTGGCCAATTACGAGTGCCGCAAAGCCATCGGTGGCGATGTGCGCCTGGTAACGCATCAGTCCGGCCATTTGCTACCAGCTCTTGGGCTGGAAGATGCTTTTGATCCCTTGGCGCAAGTACTCACCATTCCGGAACTGCAGGGCCCAGGCGGCAGCGCCAATTGCGGCACGTATTCCCAGGAAGAGATGCGCTTCGCCTGGTTTGAAGAAAAGCTGCAAGGGCGTGAGGGCCTGATCGCGGCAACATTGCCACCGCCCGATGAGATCTGCCTGAGCCTGGGTGAAGAAGACGCCATCCTGGTCGATAAGGTTCAACACGGCGGCACAGCGTTTGAAATTGACAGCAGCACGCCGCAGCTCAACTCGGTACTGGGCATTGTTGGCTCAGTGCTGGGCAACGGGGCGCGCGAGGCATTGCTGGCCACCCAGCCGCTGATGACGGTGGGCGATGAAGGCGGCGTGCTGGCCGGCATCCCCAAACTGGACATCCAGATTGAAGGCTTGAGCGGCCTGGAGATGAGCGAATGTGCCGTGCCGGGCGCCCCAGTACAACTGGGCTGCGACCCGATCCTGTACCTGGCCATTGGACACCGCCCCGCGGGTCAGAACCACTGGGACCCGCTGGATGGCCAGATCACACCGGTGCGTGGTTTCGGCGCCCACCAGATGGAAATGAACGGCATCGCTGAACGCCTCAACCCCGGCGACGAGTTGGCCTTGCTGATCTACGGCTTCCACGCCCAGTTCCCGATCACCTGGTCACGCGATTTGCTGGTGCCGGCTGTGACACTCAGCGGAACGCTGGAACTGCCACTGCTGTAAGACCCGGCGTCACGCTGACCACCAGACAACGGGTGGTCAGCGTGATTTGCCCAGCAGTACCCACTGCGTGACGGACAGCAAAGCGGCCGCTGCCAGCAGCAACAAAGACATCGGCTGAGCAAACTCATCATGGCCCAAGGCGAAAAACAGGCTGTGTAAGACCACTGTCAGCAGCCCCAAAAAAATCATTAAAGCGTGTGCCTGGCGCTGCCGCGGACCATGGCGCACAACCTCAGCAAAAGCCAGTAGCACCAGCGCAATGATGGGCAGGTTGAGCAGCAAATTGACCTGGTTGCCGCCAGGAATCCGGAAAAGATTCCACTCATGCCAGTACGCGGCATCAATTTGATGTGTAATCAACACCGTGGCATTGAGTAGAAAAACACGGAACAACGCGATCTGATGCATGAAGGGCCTCCTGGTTCGCCCCATGAGAACGCAAACTGGCAGCCTCGACAATAACCTCGCAGGTTATGAAACCGGCGCACTGCGCAGCATCGCCAGGCTCCGGCGCTGGTGGCCATCGGCATCGAAGTTGTCCGCTGACAGCCAGCGCTCAAGTGCACACCGCACGGCCGGCCACTGCACATCGATAATCGAATACCAGGCCGTATCGCGATTACGCCCCTTGACCACCGCCGCCTGGCGAAACAGGCCTTCGTACTCAAACCCCAGACGCAAAGCGGCAGCCCGCGAGGCCTCGTTCAGCGCATCGCATTTCCATTCGTATCGCCGGTAGCCCAAGGCGAACGCCTCACGCATCATCAGATACATGGCTTCGGTGGCCAGGCGGGTTTTCTGCAAACGCGGCGAGAAACTCAGATGCCCAACCTCCAGGCAACCATGCTGCGGCACGATGCGCAGGTAAGCAGCCAAGCCCAGCACTTCAAATGGCGCCTTGGACTCAATGACATAGAACAGCATGTCGGACTGCTGAGCCGCGCCGTCCAGCCATGCCCCCATGTCCGCAACATCCTTAAAAGGCCCATACGGCAGATAGCGCCAATGCTGATCCGGCGCCTCTGCCAAAACACGCCACAGCGCCGCTGCATGGATCGCCGGGTCCAGAGGCTCCAAGCGCGCATACCACCCATCCAGCACCCGCGGCGATGGCGGATCTGGCGCTATCCAGTGGGCCAGGTCAGGCTCAATCGAACTCATCGCAGCCTCAGATCAATTCACTCGATGTTCTGCACCTGCTCGCGCATCTGCTCGATCACCACCTTGAGCTCCACGGCCAGCTTGGTCAGCTCGGCGTCCATGGACTTGGAGCCCAGCGTGTTGGCTTCGCGGTTGAACTCCTGCATGAAGAAATCCAGTTTGCGGCCAACCGGTTCGCTGTTGTCCAGCTCCGCGCGCACCGCGGCAACGTGGCTCTTCAAACGCTCGATTTCCTCATCCACGTCGAGGCGCTGGACGAATTGAACCAGCGCCTGCTCGCGCCGTTCAATCTCCATATCGGTCATCTCGACCAGGCGTTGCTCGAGCTTCTCGCGCCACAGTTGAGCCTGCACCGGCAAACGAACCTGCACCTGCTCGACCAAGCCCTCGATGCTGTCCAGGCGGGCGGCGATCACCTCGGCCATGCGCTGGCCCTCATCGCGGCGCGCTGCCTGCAGATCAGCGATGGTGCTGTCCGCCAGCTGGCTGAACGCCTGGCTCAGCGCTGACATATCCATGTCAGCCTCTCGCAGCACGCCCGGCCAGCGCAGTATCGCAACCGGGTCAACGCTGATCGCCTCGGGAAACTCGCCCTCAACATCACGCACGGCGCTGGCCAGCTGGGCCAGTGCGGCGCGATTGATATCCAGTGGCGCCGCCTCATCCGTGGCACTACGCAGGCGCACATAGGCCTCGACCTTGCCGCGCCCCAGCGCGCCCTTGAGTTTGCCGCGCAAAGGGTTTTCCAGCGCCCTCAATTCTTCCGGTACGCGCAGGCTGATATCGAGGTAACGGTGATTGACGGTGCGCAGTTCCAGCTGCAGTTCACCGGCCGGCGAGTCGCAACGACCGCGCGCGTATCCAGTCATGCTGCTGATGGGGTAAGCTGCCATGATTGCCTGTGGAGATGGGAGAAGGCCACGAGTATATACGCCGAACGGGCGCCATCATGGCCGCCTTGCGAATTCGTCAGCCTGCAGGGTGACCGGCACAACAACCAGGATCGTGCCGAAACATTCTCCTCCGGCTCGCGGCAGCTTCTGATCGTTGCCGACGGCATGGGCGGGCACGCCGATGGCGCCCTGGCCGCCCAATGCGTCATGGATGTGGCGGCTCGCATATTTGCCGATGAAGCCCAGCAGCCCGCCGCTCAGTTGATCCAGCGTATCGGTCTGGAATCTCACCTTGCCATTCAGTCGGTGGCGCCGGATTTGAGCGAACGGCAACAACCCCGCACGACCGTGGTTTGTGCCGTGGTTGACGGCCCCAATGTACTGTTCGCGCACGCCGGTGACAGCCGCGCCTATCACCTGCGCCGCGGCGAGATTGTGCATGTCACACGTGACCACTCGGCGGTCGCCATGATGGTCCGACGCGGCGATATTCGCCCGCAGGACGCGCGCCACCACCCGATGCGCAACCAGGTGACCCGTTGCCTGGGGGGCGGCGGCCCTCCGCCGGCACTTGAGCTCACCCCGTGCCCGCCACTGCAGCCAGGCGACACCTTATTATTGTGTTCCGATGGTTTCTGGGACCCGCTCGAGCCGGATGAGCTGGGCAGCAACATCGAGCTGACAGAGTTGGCGCAGCGCGCCGTCGCGCGCAACCCCGGCAGTGCCGACAACTGCACCGCCCTGCGGATTCGTTTCGAGTCCGTATAATCCGCGGTTTTTTACAGCCCGGAAAGCACATGTCACGACCCAGCGGCCGCGCCGCCGATGCCCTACGCCCGGTCACCATCGAACCCGGTTTCGCCCGCCACGCTGAAGGCTCGGCCTTGATCCGCTTCGGCGACACCCATGTGCTGTGCACCGCTTCGGTGGAAGAGCGCACACCGCCATGGCTGCGGGGCAGCGGCAAAGGCTGGGTAACGGCCGAGTACGGCATGCTGCCGCGCTCAACCCATTCGCGCATGGGCCGCGAAGCCGCCCGCGGCAAGCAGTCCGGCCGAACCCAGGAAATCCAGCGTCTGATCGGCCGCTCGTTGCGTGCTGCGGTTGACCTGACCGCGCTGGGTGAGCGCTCCATTGTTGTCGACTGCGATGTGCTGCAGGCCGACGGCGGCACCCGCACCGCCAGCATCACCGGCGGCTACGTGGCCCTGTGCCAGGCCATCGCCACGCTGGGCCTGAAGCGCAGCCCGGTGTTTGGTCAGGTCGCCGCCATCTCGGTTGGCATTTACAACGGCACTCCGGTTCTTGATCTCGACTACGACGAAGACTCCGTCGCCGAAACCGACATGAACGTGGTGATGAACGAAGCCGGCGGCTTCATCGAAGTGCAAGGCACGGCTGAAGGCCACGCCTACCGCCGCGAGGAATTGGACGCCATGTTGGATCTGGCCGGCGCCGGCATCCGCCAGCTGCACCAGATTCAGGCCCAGGCACTGGCCGGCTGAAAACCATGAGCAAGGATGTCTGGGTCCTGGCCAGCGGCAACCGCGGCAAGCTGGCCGAGCTGCAACACGCACTGGCGCCGCTGGGCCATGAACTCAAGCCCATCAGTGACTGGACTGATCACAGCCCCGAAGAAACGGGCGACACTTTCGAAGCCAATGCCCTGATCAAGGCGCGCCATGCTGCGGCACGCAGCGGGCTGCCCAGCCTGGCCGATGACTCGGGTCTGGCGGTCGATGCCCTGAACGGCGCGCCCGGGGTCTATTCCGCCCGTTATGCCGGCGATCAGGCCAGCGATGCCGACAACAACCGCAAGCTGCTGGCCGCCCTGGCCGATGTGCCGCCCGAACAGCGCGGCGCCCGCTTTGTCTGCGTCATCGCACTGGTGCGCAGTGCCGACGATCCCTCGCCGCTGATCGCCCGTGGCGAGTGGAAAGGACATATCGCTGATCAACCATCGGGTGACGGCGGCTTCGGTTATGACCCGCTGTTCGTCGATCCGCAATTGCAGCGCAGCGCAGCGCAGCTGAGCCGTGAGGACAAGCTGGCCCGCTCACATCGCGGTCAGGCCATCGCCGATCTGCTGCGCCAGCTGTCAGCTGCCTGAGCCCACCCGCGTGCCAAGCCCCCACCTGCCGCTAACCGTCTATGTGCACCTGCCCTGGTGCGTGCGCAAATGCCCCTACTGTGATTTCAACTCACACGCCGGGCAGCCCGACGAGCAGCGCTATGTTGATGCCCTGATTCGCGATCTCGATTTCGAACTGCAAAGCCGGGCTCAGTGGCCACGCGTGCAGGCGGTGTTTTTTGGTGGCGGCACTCCCAGCCTGTTCAGTGGCGAGGCCATCGCCCGCATCGTGGCGGCGCTGCGTCAGCGTCTGGATATCGCCGATGACACCGAGATCACGCTCGAGGCCAACCCCGGCACCGCCGATGCCGCGCACTTCGCCGGTTATCGCCGTGGCGGGGTCAACCGCCTGTCGATCGGGGTGCAGAGTTTCGATGATGCCCAACTGCAGCAACTCGGCCGTATCCACACCGCCAGTGCTGCGCAACACGCCTATGCGCTGGCCCGCGAGGCCGGATTCGACAATATCAATCTCGACCTCATGCACGGTCTGCCGGGGCAAGGTTTTGCCCAGGCCATGGACGACCTTGAGCGCGCCATCGACCTCCGCCCTGAACATATCTCCTGGTACCAGCTGACCATCGAAGAAGGCACCGCATTCGCCCAGCACCCTCCTGAGCTGCCGGACAACGATGCCCAGGCTGACATCGAGGATGCCGGCCTGGCCAGACTCACCCGCGCCGGCTATCGGCGCTATGAGGTCTCGGCCTTCGCGCAAACCGGTCGCCGTGCAGCCCACAACCTCAATTACTGGCGCTTCGGCGACTACCTGGGCCTGGGCGCGGGGGCACACGGCAAGCTCAGCTTCAGCCAGGGCGTACGCCGTCGTGCGCGCCTGCGCTCACCGCAAAAATACATGGCCGGGGCCGGCAGCGCGGCGGCGCTGGCGCGTGAAAGCTGGCCCGATGCGCAAGAGTTGATCAGCGAATTTGCGCTCAACACGCTGCGTATCGATGGGGCGTTCAGTCGCGCCCGTTTTGAGCGCACCACCGGTCTCGACTTCGCCGTGCTGAGGCCGGCCATCGATGAGGCCTGTGCGCTGGGATTGATGCGCACCAAGGAAAATCAGATCACCCGCACACCGCTGGGGCGGCGCCATCTGAACCGCCTGCTCGAATGCTTTGCCGAAATCAGCGCATTTCAGTAGACTACGCGCCCTTTTTTCTCTTGCCTTGCGAGCAGAAGTCATGAAACCCGATATCCATCCCCAGTATGCGGCCATTCAGGTCACCTGCAGCTGCGGAAACAAATTCGAAACCCGCTCCACCATGGGCGAAGATCTGCAGATCGAAGTGTGCTCGGAATGCCATCCGTTCTACACCGGTAAGCAGAAGGTCCTGGACTCCGGTGGTCGCGTGTCCAAGTTCCGCGAACGTTACGGCTCCTAATCGAACCTATTTCTTGTACCTGATCGAGCGCAGCACTATGAACACGGGCGTTACCGTATGACCGACAACCCCCGCAAACAAGCCGCACTCGATTACCACGAGAAACCGCGACCGGGGAAACTCGCCATCGCGGTGACCAAGCCGTTCACTACGCCGGCCGAACTGGCTCTGGCCTACACGCCTGGTGTGGCCGAGCCGGTGCGAGCCATCATGGCCGAACCGGCGGATGCGTACCGTTATACCTCCAAGGGTAATCTGGTCGCTGTCATCAGTGACGGCTCAGCCGTGCTCGGCCTGGGCAAAGCCGGCGCACTGGCGTCAAAGCCGGTGATGGAAGGCAAGGCGGTGCTGTTCAAGAAATTCGCCGATGTCGACGTGTTCGACATCGAAGTCGAATCCGAAACGCCGGAACAGTTCATCGACACCGTGGCGCGCATTGGCGTGACCTTTGGCGGCATCAATCTTGAAGACATTGCGGCACCGCATTGCTTCGAGATCGAAAAAGCGCTGCAGGAACGCCTCGACATCCCGGTCTTTCATGACGACCAGCACGGCACCGCGATCATTGTTGCCGCCGGCCTGCTGAATGCGCTGGAACTGCAAGGCAAGCGCATTGAAGATGTGCGCATCGTGTGCCTGGGTGCCGGCGCCGCCGGCATGGCCTCGTTGCGCCTGTGTCAGGCGCTGGGCGCGGCCCGCGACAACATGTTCGTGATCGATCGCGCCGGCGTGATCTATGACGATCGCGACAACCTGCCCGATTACAAGGCCGAGTTTGCGCGCAGCGGTGACGGCCCACGCACCCTGAGCGAAGCCATGCACGGCGCCGACGTGTTCATCGGCGTGTCTGGCCCCGGACTGGTTGATGCCGACATGATCGCCAGCATGGCCGAAAAGCCCGTGGTGTTCGCACTGTCGAACCCGACCCCGGAAATCCTGCCGGAAGTGGCACAAAGCGTGCGTGCCGATCTGATCATGGCAACCGGTCGCAGCGACTACCCCAATCAGGTCAACAACGTACTGGGCTTCCCGTTCATTTTTCGCGGCGCCCTCGACGTGCACGCCAAGACCATCAACCAGGCCATGCATCTGGCCGCGGTCGAAGCCCTGCGGGCGCTGGCGCACGAACCGGTTCCGCGCACCGTGCTGGACGCCTACGACCGCGAAAGCTGGTCGTTCGGTCCGGACTACATTATTCCCACGCCGCTGGATCCGCGTCTGATCGACGTGGTACCCAACGCCGTGGCGCGCGCCGCCGTAGAGTCTGGCGCCGCCCGCGCACCCTACCCGGCGCATTACCAAGACAACTGACAGGCCGCAGCCTTACGTCCGTGCTGCACCATTGGAGATCATGATGAGCGACAGCAAATTCGTCCTTACCAGCCCGGAAGGTCAAAACACCGACCTGCCTCTGGTCGAGGGTACTCTGGGACCCAAAGCGGTTGATGTACGTGGCCTGTATGGCGCCACCGGCACCTTCACCTACGACCCCAGCTTCAACTCGACCTGCAGCTGCGACTCGGCCATCACCTACATCGACGGTGGCCAGGGCGTGTTGCTGTACCGTGGCTATCCGGTCGACCAGCTGGCCAACAACTCCAGCTTCATCGAAGTCTGCTACCTGCTGCTTTACGGTGAGCTGCCGAGCGCCGCGCAACTGGAAGAGTTCGACCAGGCGATCCGCTACCACACGATGTTCAATGAGTCGCTGCGCAGCTTCTTCAACGGCTTCCGCTACGACGCACACCCGATGGCCATGATGGCTGGCGTGGTCGCTTCGCTGTCTGCGTTCTACCACGACACCACCAACATCAACGATCCCGAGCATCGCAACATCTTTGCGCGCCGCATGATCGCCAAGATTCCGACCATCGCCGCCGCGGCTTACAAGCGCTCGATCGGTCAGCCGTTCATGTACCCGCAGAACAACCTCGACTACTGCTCCAACCTGCTGCACATGCTGTTTGCGGTGCCGGCAGAAGCGTATGAAGTCGACCCGGTCGCGGCCAAGGCCCTGGATGTGCTGTTCATCCTGCACGCTGACCACGAGCAGAACGCCTCCACCTCGACGGTGCGTCTGGCCGGCTCCACCGGCTGTAATCCGTACGCCGCGATTGCCGCAGGCATCACCGCCCTGTGGGGCCCGGCTCACGGCGGCGCCAACGAAGCCGTGCTGCGCATGCTGGATCAGATCGGCGATATTTCCAACGCCGACAAATTCATCGCCAAGGCCAAGGACAAGAACGATCCGTTCCGCCTGATGGGCTTCGGCCATCGTGTGTACAAGAACTTCGATCCGCGCGCCACCATCATCCGCGAGCATTGCCACAAAGTGTTGTCGCACCTGGGCATGGAAAACGATCCCAAGTTCGAACTGGCCATGAAGCTGGAACAGGTCGCACTGGAAGATGATTACTTCAAGGAGAAGAAGCTCTACCCGAACGTCGACTTCTACTCCGGCATCATCTACAAAGCGCTGGGCATTCCGGTCTCAATGATGACCCCGATGTTCGCCATTGCCCGCACCGTGGGCTGGGCTGCGCACTGGCAGGAAATGACCGCCGACCCGGGCAACCGCATCGGGCGTCCGCGTCAGATCTACACCGGCAGTCCGCGCCGCGACTACGTCGACATCAAGCAGCGCTAAGTCGGCAGGACGCCAAGATCAGCCGCGGCCTCCTTCGGAGGTCGCGGTTTTTTTATGCCTCGGTGTCAGCCAGACTGGCCTGCAGGGTCGGCAGGTCCCAGCGCGTCATTGGTTTGCCGTCTATCGGTGAAAGCGGCGACCAACGCCGATCATCCAGGCCAAATATGACCAGCTCAACTTCCGTCTCATCGGCCAGGAACAGGCAGCTGGGCCGGCGCAGCTCGCGGCCTGAGGGATGCAACACGCGGCGCTCTTCATCGTCGAACGGTATGTTGCGGTCGCCGAGGAAAAAATCCAGGGCTTCGTCAAACGGGCTGAATACATGCAGGACCACGCTGCTGCGCGGGGTCGCCAAACCGTTTACAACCGCGCCCACCGCACGCGGGTTGAACTCCGAGGTGAGCCGCATGGCTTTGATCGCTATTTCACGCAACCCTCGCAAGCGGCTCGCCCAGGCGGCGCCATCCATCACTTCCAGATAGTCGCGCACAGATTCTGCGATCTCGGCGTTGCTGGGCACCGGCGCCCGCGTGCCGCCGGTAAGACTTTCGGTCGCCTTGCTTTTGGCCAGGGCGAAATCCTTAACACCCTGCTCACACATCAAGCGGGCCGCTTCGCGCGCAATTTCGCTGCGCAGATCTTCGCCGTAGCTCAAAAAATATCCTCAAGCAGCTCATCTTCACGGCTCGGCGGCGCGCCTTCGACGGTCACGCCATCCTGCGCGGCGTAACCATAATCAGCGGCCTCGGGCAGCTTGCCTTCGATAAAGATCTCGAATTGCGCGTTGGCCGAGCCGTAGGATGCGAGCATGCCGGTTTCCGGGTCGATGCGTGCGCTGACCACACCGGCCGGTTGCGGTCGCACCTGGCTGGGAACACCATCGAGGGCGACACCCATGTAGTCAATCCACATGGGCAACGCAGCACGACTGCCGGTCTCACGCGAGCCCAGAGGCTTGATGTCGTCAAAGCCAACCCATGACACCGCAACATGGCGCGCATTGAAGCCACAGAACCATGCATCGATCTGATCGTTGGTGGTGCCGGTTTTTCCAGCCAGATCGTTGCGCCCAAGCTGACGCGCACGACGCGCAGTGCCGCGTTGCACGACATCACGCAGCATGTCCGTCATCACATAAGCATTGGCCTCGCTGATGACGCGCTCAGCTGCGGGCGGAAAAACCATCTCCTGCACCTCACCCTGCAACGCGCTGGTTCCCAGTGCCTCGCGCACCTCGGTCATTTCTGCCTGAGCCTTAAGCTCGGCATCGCGCTCACGCTGGCACGCTGCCTCGCACACGCTGGGTGGCAAAGCTTGATGCAAGACCTCGCCCTCAGCTGTTCGCACCTGTTCAATCAGATAAGGCTCAACGCGATAACCACCGTTGGCAAAGACAGCAAAGCCACCGGCCATCTCCAGTGGACTGAAGACCCCGGTGCCCAGCGCCATGGACAGATCACGCGGGATACGGTCGCGCTCAAAGCCAAAGCGCGTTACATAATTGCGCACGGTATCCAGGCCCGCACCTTCCAGCACCCGGATCGCCACCAGATTACGCGAGTTGTACAAACCGGTGCGCAACGGTGTGGGGCCGTAGAAGCGACCACTGTAGTTTTGAGGGCGCCATGCGCCCCCCAAGGCCGCATCATGGAAAACGACAGGCGCATCATTGATGACGGTTGCCGGGGTAAACCCGTTCTCAAGCGCGGCAGAGTAAACGAACGGCTTGAAGGATGAGCCCGGCTGACGCTGGGCCTGCATCGCGCGGTTGAACTTGCTGGCGAAATAATCAAAGCCACCGGCCATCGCCAGCACTGCGCCGTTTTGCGGATCTATCGACACCAACGCACCCTGTACTTCAGGAACCTGCGCCAAGGACCAGCTTGTCTTGCCATCCTCTGCATCGGCCGCCTTCAGGCGAACCAGATCACCATGCGTCAGCACCTGATCAAGCTTTTCATAAGGCTGCTCGTTGGCATCCAAGGTCAACACGCCACTGTCGCTCGACCAGACCCGAATCGTTGACTCATCCACGGCCAGCACCAAGGCGGGCTCCAAACCACCAACGGAGGAAAATTCCTCCAGCATCGGGCCAAGCACGGTTTCCAGCTCAGCCCCATCGAGCCCATCGAGTTCCTGCCCAAGATCGCCGAGCTGCGCTTCCGGACCTCGGTAGCCATGGCGCAAATCGTAGTCAATGAGATTTTTGCGCAAGGCCGCAACGGCTGCACGCTGCGGCTTGGCATGAATGGTCGTCACAACCTCGATGCCACTGGTGTAGGCGTCCAGACCAAACTGGTTGATGATGCGCCCTCGCGCATACTCGGCCACGTAATGCGCTTCCAGATCGATGGTGGCACGCCGCAGTTCCGCACTGATTGGCTCGTCCAGCGCCGTCTGGTATGCCGCATCATCGATGTACTCCAACTCGCGCATACGCCGCAGCACATAGTTGCGACGTAACAGGGCACGTTGCGGACCGGATATCGGGTTGTAGCGTGATGGCGCTTTGGGCAAACCGGCGATCATTGCCATCTGCGCCAGGCTCAGGTCCGGCAGCTCTTTGCCGTAATACACCTTGGCTGCTGCACCGATCCCGTAGGCGCGGTGGCCGAGGAAAATCTTGTTCAGGTAAAACGTCAGGATTTCTTGCTTGCTGAGCTGGCGCTCCATCTGCAATGCGAGCAGGATTTCACGCACTTTGCGCACATAGCTTTTCTCCGAGCTGAGGAAAAAATTGCGTGCCAACTGCATCGTAATGGTGCTGCCGCCCTGGGCCTTCTCGCCTGTCAGGGCAAGCACCCAGGCCGCACGCAGCAGGCCCTGGTAATCCACCCCGGGGTGCTTGAAGAAGCGGTCATCTTCCGCGGCCAGAAAGGCCTTGATCAACGGATCAGGAATCTCCTGATAGGCCAGGGGTTCGCGGCGCTCCGCACCGTATTCGCCTATTAGCTGGTTATCCGCGGAATAAATCCGCAGTGGGACTTGCAAACGGACATCTCTCAAGCCTTCGGTTGACGGCAAGTCCTGAGAGAAATGCCACACCACACCAGCCACGCCGATAGCGGCGAGAACACCGCAGACAAGACCGAAGATGAACAGATATTTGATCAAACGCATGGAGATATACAGAGCAAACAGCTAGTGCCAAACCGAGCGTGCACAAGCGCTGCAAATGATTGAAGTGGCTGCAAGAGTTGAAACCTGCTTGGTGTGAGATATAGTAGCGCTTGGCCGAAATGACGGCCACGTGAAAAGGGATCGGGATCATGCGGGGGCCCCGGAATGGGTGTTTTGAGCAATCTGTTTGCAAAACGTTCGACGCCGCTTATCGGCGTTGATATCAGTTCGTCCAGCGTGAAGATGCTGGAGCTATCGAAAAAAGGGGACAACTACCGCATCGAGGCGTACGCGATTGAACCGCTGCCCTCGGGCGCAGTAACCGAACGCCAGATCAGTGATTCGGACGCGGTCGGTTTGGCCTTGGCCAAAGCGCTCAAGCGTTCCGACAGCAAGCTGCGCAAGGTCGCCACTGCGGTGGCCGGCTCCTCGGTCATCACCAAGATCATTCAGATGCCCGCCGATATGCGCGAGCTGGAGATGGAGGAACAGATCAAGCTGGAAGCTGATCAGTACGTTCCTTACCCGATTGACGAAGTCAATCTGGATTTCCAGCTGCTTGGCCCGACCGCCAATTCAGCAGACACCGTCGATGTCTTGCTCGCGGCGTGCCGTACCGAAACAATTGACGAGCGCGTGCTTACGCTTGATCAGGTTGGCCTGGAGGCGGTGGTGGTCGACACCGAAGCCCAAGCCCTGGAGAACGCGTGCGCACTGCTTCACCCGCAGATGCCCAATAACGGAGAGAACTCCACCTGCGCAGTTATCGACGTTGGCGCGATCAACACGGTGTTTATGGTCATGCATGACCGCAAGGTCATTTACCGTCGCGAACAGGCCTTTGGCGGCCGCCAGCTGACTGAAGACATCATGCGCCACTACGGCATGTCCGAAGAAGAGGCCAACAACGCCAAGAAAATGGGCGGCTTGCCCGAAGACTACGACAGCGAAGTGCTGCCGTACTTCATTGATGACCTGACCCAGCAGATTGATCGCTCGCTGCAACTGTTCTTCGCCAACTCGCCCAAGTTCAGCGAGATTGACCAGATCATCCTGTCAGGCGGCACCGCGAATATTCCTCATCTCGCCGAGCGTGTGCAGGAGAAGCTGGGCGTAGCGACCGTCATCGCCAACCCATTCAAAGGCATTCCCGTTGCCAACAAAGCGCGCCCCCGCCAGCTTCAGCAGGATGAATCGTCCTTGCTTCTGGCCTTCGGTCTCGCCATGAGGGCCTTTGACTGATGATAAAAATTAACCTGCTTGATTGGCGCGAAACGCAGCGCCAGGAACGACAAAAGCAGTTTTTCATATCGCTTGCCGTCGCCGCGCTGATTGGCGCCGGTGTGGCGTATGCGATGAACGCCAAGGTCGTCGGCGACGTCGATTTCCAGAAGAGTCGCAATGAGCGCCTCAAGCAGGAAATCAGCTTGATGGACAAGCAGATCAAGGAGATCGACTCGCTAGAGAAGGTCAAAGCCGATTTGCTGGCGCGCATGCGCATCATCGAAGAACTCCAGCGCAGTCGCACTGAGATCGTGCACTTCTTTGATGAACTGGTGACCACCGCACCGGCCGGGCTGTACCTCAAGAGCCTGCAGCAGAAAGACCGCACCACGAGTGTGAATGGTGTCGCGGAATCCAACGGCCGCGTATCCACATACATCCGAAATCTGGACGGTTCGCCGTGGTTCGAAAAATCACGCCTGATCGTGATTCAGTCGCAAAAAGACAATCGACGTCGCCACAGCGATTTCCAGTTGCAGTTCCAGACGTCCAAGAAAAAAGAGGAGGACGGCCAGTGAATTTTCGTGAGGCCCTGGACGAACTCCAATCCCTTGATCCGAACAATGTCGGCGCATGGCCCGCATTCGTCTATATCGGCGCGTGCATCATCCTTGCCACAGTCATTATTGTCGGCTCTTACTACTACGTGGTCATTCCCAATCTCGATCTGCTAGAGCGGGAGCGACGCACGGAAGTCACACTCAAGCAGGACTTTGAGAAAAAGCAGAAGCGTGCAGCGAACCTGGATGCTTACCGCGCCCAACTAGAAGAAATGGAGCGTTCGTTTGGCAGCATGCTGCGCCAGCTGCCCAGCAAGAGCGAAGTCGCCAATCTGTTGAATGACATTTCGCAGACGCGTGTGGCCGCCGGCCTGGAAGAACAACTGTTTCGGCCGGAAAATGAGCGCCCGCGCGACTTCTACGCCATCCTGCCCAACCGGATTGTGGTCACCGGTAGCTACCACGAGATTGCTGAATTCGTGAGCCGCGTTGCTGCGCTACCGCGCATCGTGACGGTGAATGACGTGAAGCTTAGCGCCGAGGGCAACTCCAGCGATTTGCGTATGGAAGCCATCATCACCACCTACCGTTACCTTGACGAGTCGGAGGGCGAATGATGATGCGATCCAAAATACGCCTAGCATTGCCGCTGACTCTGCTCACAGCGAGCCTCGCTGTTGGTGGCTGCGCCCGTGACATGAGCGACCTTGACGCCTATATCGCTGATGTAAAGGCTCGCAAGGCCGGCCCGATTGACCCCATTCCGCAGATGACGCCGTACGAGCCCTTCGCTTACAGCCGTCATGGAGAACGCACGCCGTTTGAACCGTTCGACCAGGACGAACCGGAACAACTGGCGGCAAACAATCTGCCACTCAACACCCTGCGCCCGGATTTGACCCGCAACAAGGAACCTCTGGAAGAGTTCCCTCTGGATGGCATTCGACTGATGGGCACACTTGAAATCCGGCAGCAAACCTATGCGCTGCTGAGCGCACCGGACGGCATTGTGCACCGTGCGACCTATGGCGATCACCTTGGCCAGAACTACGGCAAGATCGTCAAAATCACCGACGCACAAATTCAATTGGAAGAAATCGTTCCGGACGGTTTTGGTGGCTATGTGAAACGGCCCGCTGTCGTGGCCATATCAGACGAAAGGTAATCATGTACTTGCGTATCACACATCAGACTGGCAGTACCGCAGGTACGGACTTTGGGGGGCACAAAGTGAGAAATAACATGGCGACGCACGTCAAAAACACCATGCGCGCAGGCGTCGGCCTGCTGCTGGCGATTGCCCTGCCAGCAAGCGCTCAAGCCGCGCAGCAACTGCTCGAAGTTAAAACTTCGCCGGCTGGTAAGAATCGACACTCCATCGAGCTGAAACTTGATGGCGCAGCGCCTCAACCTTCGGTATTTGCTCTGGAAACGCCGCCACGCATCTCCATTGACCTCGCCGACACCAAACTCGCGCTCGACAAACGGCGCATCCCTCTCAACGTCGGTCCCGTCCAGACGCTGACGGCGGTGGAAGCCAGCGGTCGCTCCCGCGTTGTTCTCAGCCTTAGCGAGCTGACTCCCTACACCGTGCGCGCCGAAGGCAACAGTGTTGTGGTCGAACTGGATGGCCCCTCTGGCGCCAGCGCACGCGTTAAGCAAGCTGCTGCAAGCAACATTGTTAAGACCAGCGCGCCGGCACCGGCTGCTGGACGCGCCACGCCCGGCCAATTCTCCGACATCGATTTCCGGCGCACGGAAACCGGTTCCGGGCGACTTGTGGTCGATTTGGGCGTTGACACCGCTGAAGTGGATGTTCGCAGCGAAGGCGGAAAAATCGTTGCCATCTTCCGCGGCATCGCGCCCAGCGATGACATGCTCGCGCGCATGGATGTGCTGGACTTCGCCACACCGTTCAAGTTCATTGATGTCTCACGCGATGGCGATGACGGTCGCATTGCGATCACGCCGGTCTCGGGTGCGCAGTTTGACCAGGTCGCCTATCAACTGGGTGGCAGCTTTACCCTGGAACTCCAGCCGCTGAGCCGGCAGGAGCAGGAAGAGCGCGCACGCGAGGAGCCGCAATTTCAGGGCGAACGCCTGAATGTGAACTTCCAGAACATTGAAGTGCGGGCGCTGCTGCAGATCATCGCCGACGTGGCCGGCAAGAACCTGGTGACGTCGGACTCGGTTTCCGGCTCCATCACCTTGCGCTTGGAAAATGTGCCGTGGGATCAAGCTCTGGACATCATCCTACGCACCAAGGGCCTGTCGAAAAGCGAAGCCGGCAACGTGATCTGGGTCGCCCCCACCTCGGAAGTTTCTGCGCAGCAAAAGCAGGAGCTCGAGGCCATGAAGCAAGCTGAAGAACTCGCACCGCTGGTGAGCGAAATCATTCAGATCAACTATGCCAAAGCCATTGATATTGCAGGCCTGCTTGCCTCGGAAAATTCCTCATTCATCAGCGACCGCGGCACGGTCACTGTGGACCAGCGCACCAACGTCCTGATCGTGAACGACACCCGCGAAAAGCTCGCGGGCATTCAGAGCCTGGTCCGTCGTCTCGACATCCCGGTCCGTCAGGTACTGATCGAGTCGCGCGTGGTTGTCGCCAACGATGACTTCAGCCGTTCGGTTGGTGCCAGCTTCGGCGCAACCTTCGGTGACGTGAACGGCGACACCGTCATTGGCGGCTCCGGTTCGCTGCTTGGCGCGGACATCGTCACACAGGGCTTGTCTGCCGGTATTCCGCTGCTTCCCACGGTGGGCAACCGCTTGGCGACCAATTTGCCTGCATCCACGGATGGCACCAACGTGCCGTCCTATGGCATCTCCATTCTCGGCTCGGATTTTCTGGTCGACCTTGAGCTGTCTGCCCTGCAGGCCGAAGGCAAAGGTGAAGTCGTCTCCAACCCGCGCGTGATCACCGCTAACGGCAAGGAAGCACTGATCGAGCAAGGTGAGGAAATTCCCTATATCAACACGGTCACCTCTGGCGGCGGCGCCGCTCAGCAGACTCAGTTCAAGAAAGCTGTGCTTTCTCTGCGAGTAACCCCGCAGATCACACCGGATAACCGCGTGATCATGGATCTGGAAGTGTCCAAGGACACCCGTGGCGCACTCGCAGCTCAAGGCCAGCCCGCCATCGATACCAGCAGCGTCAACACCCAGGTGCTGGTCAACAATGGCGAAACCGTTGTGCTGGGCGGGATTTTTGAGCAGTCCACTGAGGAAGGCGTGAACAAGGTGCCGTTGCTCGGAGACATTCCGATTCTCGGCGTGTTGTTCCGCAATACCATCCGCCGCAACGACAAACGTGAGCTGCTGATCTTCGTCACACCGAAGATTCTCAGCGACGGTATCAAGACCAACTGATCCGTAACCCCACCCCGAAAGGCCCCGATCGTTATAATCGGGGCCTTTTTATTTGCGCGGCTTGTGCCGCACCGGTTGTTTTGAACGACTCGCCACCCGTCTTTCTGGTTGGTCCCATGGGGGCCGGCAAAACCACAGTTGGTCGTCATCTCGCGCGTTTGCGCGGCATGCAATTCATCGACGCCGACCATGAACTCGAAGCCCGCACCGGCGTGGATATTCCGTATATCTTCGACAAGGAGGGTGAGGCTGGCTTTCGTGACCGCGAAGAGCAGCTGATCGACGACCTATCGCAAGAACGCGGAATCGTGCTCGCCACCGGCGGCGGCGTGGTCATGCGCGAAGCCAATCGCACGCATCTCAAAAACCGCGGCCGCGTGGTCTACCTCTATACTGAAGTCGAGCAGCAGTGGCGGCGCACGCGCAAAAGCAAGAACCGCCCGTTGCTGCAACAGGACAACCCGAAGAAAATCCTCAAGGAGCTGATGGCCTTGCGTGACCCCTGGTATCGCGAAGTCGCAGACCTGATCATTCCAAGCAAGGCCCAGTCAGCCCGCTCGCTGGCCATGCTGATCAACCAGAAACTGACGCAAATGGAGCCCAAGTCTTGAACCCCATGCGTGTGGATGTCGACATTCCGGGCAAGCACTACCCGATTCATCTGGGCCGCAACCTGATCGCCAATGCGCAGCTCTACCCCGAAGGCGCGCGCAATGGCCGTGCTTTCGTCATCACCAATGACACGGTGGCGCCGCTGTACCTGAATCAGGTTCAGGCCGCACTGGGCGATCAGCTACCGGTTCACGTCATGCCGGACGGCGAGCGCTTCAAATCGATGGAGCAGCTCAGCGCGGTGCTCGACAAGATGCTGGCGCTCAAGCTCGGCCGTGACACCACAATCATTGCTCTGGGCGGCGGCGTGGTTGGTGATCTGGCCGGCTTCGCTGCCGCGGTCTACCAGCGCGGCATTCCTCTGGTTCAGATTCCGACCACACTGCTGTCGCAGGTGGACTCGTCGGTGGGCGGCAAAACTGCGGTCAACCACCCGCTGGGCAAGAACATGATCGGTGCGTTTCACCAACCGGATTGTGTGCTCACCGACCTGAATACCCTGGATACCCTGCCCGCACGCGAGTTCAAGGCCGGGGTGGCCGAGGTCATCAAGTATGGCCTGCTCGGCGACATCGATTTCTTCACCTGGCTGGAAAGCCACATGGAGGCGCTGCTGGCGCGCGACGGCGAAACACTTAGCCATGCCATTGCCACATCCTGCCGCCATAAGGCCCAGGTCGTCTCGGCTGACGAAAAGGAAAAAGGCCAACGCGCCCTGCTCAACCTCGGACATACCTTCGGTCACGCCATTGAAGCCCATCTGGAATACCGCGACTGGTTGCACGGTGAAGCCGTCGCCACCGGCATGTGCATGGCGGCTGAGCTGTCGCAGCGCCATGGCTGGATCAGTCGCGCCGATTGCCAGCGCGTCGACGCCCTGATCAGCAAGGCCGGCCTGCCCACTGCGGTGCCCTCCGGGCTATCGGCGGAGCGCATGCGCGCCCTGATGCAGGGCGACAAGAAAACCGCAGCCGGTCGGGTTCGCCTGGTGCTGTTTCGAGCCCTGGGCGATGCCCTGCTCAGCGCCGACTATGACGATGCGCTGCTGATGCAGACCCTTCAGCACTACTGCCGCGACTGACATGAACCTCGCGCCTTACGCAGCCCACCCCGAACGAAGCCGCGGCCGCAGGCATCCCGAGGCGGCGCCGCAGATGCGCACCGAATATCAGCGCGACCGCGACCGTATCGTGCATTCCACGGCATTTCGCCGTCTGGTCTACAAAACACAGGTTTTCGTCAATCACGAAGGCGACCTGTTTCGTACCCGTCTGACCCATTCGCTGGAAGTGGCTCAGATCGCACGCACGATCGCGCGCAATCTGCAGCTCAACGAGGATCTGACCGAGACCATCTCACTGGCCCACGACCTCGGACATACGCCGTTCGGTCATGCCGGGCAGGATGCGCTCAATCATTGCATGCGCGATCACGGCGGTTTCGAGCACAACCTGCAGTCACTGCGTGTGGTCGACGAGCTGGAGGAAAAATACGCCAGCTTCCGCGGCCTCAACCTGTGCTTCGAATCGCGCGAGGGCATACTCAAGCACTGCTCGCGCAAGCATGCACGCGAGTTGGGTGACATCGGCGAACGTTTTCTGGCGCGCCAGCAACCGGGCGCTGAAGCGCAATTGGCCAATCTCGCTGATGAAATTGCCTACAACAATCATGATGTCGACGACGGCCTGCGCGCCGGTCTCTTGAGTATCGAAGGCCTGCGCGACACCGCACTGTTCCGGCGCGTGCACGACAAGGTGCTGGGTCAGTACCCGCAGGTCGGGGAGCGCGCGCTGCGCCATGAAATCATTCGCCGCATGATCAACGAGCTGGTGGTCGACCTGACCCGCGAAACCACCGCCCGGCTCAAGGCGCTGGCGCCGCAGCATATCCAGGACATCCGCGAGCACAGCCAGGCGGTGGTGGCCTATTCCGACAGCATGGCTGCGGAGTCACGCGAGCTTAAGAGCTACCTGCTCAAGCACCTGTATCAGCACTACCGGGTGCACCGCTCCGGGCGCAAAGCCCAGCAGGTCATAGGTGATCTGTTCCAGGCCTTTCACAGCGATCAACGTCTGCTTCCGCCCCGCCACCAGGACGCCGCCGAGCGTTATGGCCTGGCCCGCGCTGTGGCCGATTACATCGCCGGCATGACCGACCGCTTCGCGATCGAAGAACACGAACGCATGTTCAACCCGCGAAAGCTCTGAACACGGGCTTTCAACTGTACGCCGGCGTATGGAAACTGGCGCAAAATTTGCTGCGGCGCACATAGGTTTCTATAATTGATCGGCTCAGCGCGGAGAATTGCCGCCCAGCGGCCTTCGCCTTCAACCGATTGACGCTGCCGGACGACGGAGGCTTTGTCCGAGAGCGCAAAACAAATCAACACCTTGCGACCCGATCGCCGCCATGCTGGTGACGTCTCGGTTCGCCCCACCGATTGCTGGCAGGTGAGCATGATGCAGAGTGGTCTGTACCGCCCCGAATTCGAACACGACAGCTGCGGCTTTGGGCTGATTGCCCATATTCACAACAAACCCAGCCATTGGCTGGTCGAAACCGCGGTCACCGCCCTGGCGCGGCTGACTCACCGTGGTGCAGTGGCTGCCGACGGCAAATCCGGGGATGGCTGCGGCCTGCTCATGAAGCGCCCCGAAGCTTTCCTGCGCCAGGTTGGCCAGGATGCCGGCCTGCGCGTGGCCAAGAACTTCGCCGCGGGCAATGTGTTCCTCAACACCGACGATGCGCAGGCTGAACAGTCGCGCGCCGCCATGAAAGCCGCTGTCGAGGCCCAGGGCCTAGAGCTGGCCGGCTGGCGCGAAGTGCCGGTCGACACTGCCGCCTGTGGCGAGCAGGCTCTGCGCCTGCTGCCCAAGATCGAACAGGTCTTCGTCAACGCGCCGGACGACATGGAGGCCTTCGATTTCGAACGCAAGCTGTTCTTTGCCCGGCGCACCGCCGAGCGCGAAGTCGCCAAGTTCGACCATGAATTCTACGTGTGCACGCTGTCGTGTCGCGTGCTGCTGTACAAGGGTCTGGTCATGCCCGCCGCATTGCCGGCGTTCTACCTCGACCTGAACAATCCGGCGCTGGAATCGTCGATGTGCGTGTTTCACCAGCGCTTCTCGACCAACACCCTGCCGCAGTGGCGTCTGGCCCAGCCGTTCCGCTTCCTCGCCCACAACGGTGAGATCAACACGATTCAGGGCAACCGCTACTGGGCCAAGGCTCGCGCCAAGAAGTTCCAGACCAAGGACCTGCCCGACATCAGCGCCATTGAGCCGTTGGTTACGCAGAAGGGTTCTGACTCGCAAAGCCTGGACAACATGCTCGAAGTGCTGCTCGCGGGCGGCCTCGACGTGTTTTCAGCCATGCGCATGATGATTCCGCCGGCATGGCAGAACATCGAGCAGATGGACCCCGACCTGCGCGCCTTCCACGAATACAACTCCATGCACATGGAGCCGTGGGATGGTCCGGCCGGCATCGTGTTCACCGACGGTCGTTATGCGGCCTGCTCGACCGACCGCAACGGCCTGCGCCCGGCGCGCTACGTCATCACCGATGACGATCACATCACCTTGGCCTCAGAAGTCGGCGTATATGACTACAAGCCGGGCTCGGTGATTGCCAAGGGCAAGCTTGGTCCCAGTCAGATGATGGCGGTGGACACCGAGAAAGGCGAAGTGCTGACTTCGGACGAAATCGACCGCCGTCTGGCCGCGCGCCATCCGTACAAGAGCTGGCTCAAGCAGAACGTACGCCGTCTGGAATCGGTTCTCGCTGAAAGCGAGCACGAGACCATGGCGCCGGGCACCGTGCGCATTTTCGAAAAGCTCTTCCAGATCACCTACGAAGAGCGTGACCAAGTTTTGCGCGTGCTCGCCGAGGCCGGCCTGGAAGCGGTCGGCTCGATGGGTGACGACACCCCGCAGGCGGTGCTGTCGCACAAGGTGCGCCCGCTGTACGACTATTTCCGCCAGGTCTTTGCCCAGGTCACCAACCCGCCGATTGATCCGCTGCGCGAGCAGATCGTGATGTCGCTGGAGTGCTGTCTGGGTGCCGAACGCTCGGTGTTCGAAGAAACCCCGGAGCGGGCCTCACGCCTGCTGGTCGACTCGCCGATCCTGTCGGAAGGCAAGTTCCGCGATCTGCTGTCGATCGACAACCCGGCCTATGCGCACGAGATCATCGACCTCAACTACGACGCCAGCGGCTCCCTGCAGGACGCGCTGAACGCGATTTGCGATCAGGCCGAAACGGCCGTGCGCAATGGCAAGGTCGTACTGGTGCTGACCGACCGTCACATCGCCAAGGACAAGCTGCCGGTTCACGCCCTGCTTGCCACCGGCGCGGTGCAGCATCGCCTGGTCGCCAAGGGCCTGCGTTGCGATTGCAACCTGGTGGTGGAAACCGCCACCGCGCGCGATTCGCACCAGTTCGCTGTGCTGATCGGCTACGGCGCCAGCTGCGTATTCCCCTACCTGGCCTATGAAACCCTGCGTGACATGGCCCGGGTTGGCGAGATCAAGAACCGGACCGCGTCCGAGCTTGAGCGTGCCTACCGCAAGGGCATCAACAAGGGTCTGTACAAGATCATGTCCAAGATGGGCATCTCGTCGATCGCCAGTTACCGCGGCGCCCAGCTGTTCGAGATTGTCGGGCTCGCGGATGACGTGGTCGAGATGTGCTTCAAGGGCACCACCTCACGCATCGGTGGCGCCGAGTTTGTCGATCTGGAAGACGACACCCGCGTGCTCAACCAGCTGGCCTGGAACGCGCGCAAGAACATCGACCAGGGCGGCCTGCTCAAGTATGTGCATGGCGGCGAATACCACGCCTACAACCCGGATGTGATCCAGACGCTGCACACCGCAGTGAAAAGCGGTCGTTACGAAGACTTCAAGGCTTACGCCAAGCTGGTCAACGAGCGCGATCCGATGACCCTGCGCGACCTGATGGCGCTCAAGACCGACAACCCCATCGCGTTGGACGAGGTCGAAGGCATTGAAGACATCCTGCCGCGTTTCGATTCGGCCGGCATGTCGCTGGGCGCACTGTCGCCGGAAGCCCATGAGGCGCTGGCCCAGGCCATGAATCGTCTTGGTGGGCGCTCCAACTCGGGCGAAGGTGGCGAAGACATCCGCCGCTTCGGCACCGACAAGATGTCCAAGATCAAGCAGATCGCCTCCGGTCGCTTCGGTGTCACGCCGCATTACCTGGTCAATGCCGAAGTGCTGCAGATCAAGGTGGCTCAGGGCGCCAAGCCGGGCGAAGGTGGCCAGCTGCCCGGCCACAAGGTCAATGACTACATTGCCCAGCTGCGCTACTCCACCCCGGGCGTGGCGCTGATCAGCCCGCCGCCGCATCACGACATCTACTCGATCGAGGATCTGGCCCAGCTGATCTTCGACCTCAAGCAGGTCAATCCGCAGGCCCTGGTTTCGGTCAAGCTGGTGTCCGGTCCGGGTGTGGGCACGATCGCTGCCGGCGTGGCCAAGGCCTACGCCGACCTGATCACCATTTCCGGTTATGACGGCGGCACCGGCGCCAGCCCGCTGACCTCGGTGCGCTACTGTGGCACGCCGTGGGAACTGGGTCTGGCTGAAACCCATCAGACGCTGCGTCAGAATGACCTGCGCGGCAAAGTGCGGGTGCAGGCTGACGGCGGTCTCAAGACCGGCCTGGATGTGGTCAAGGCCGCGATCCTGGGCGCCGAGTCTTTCGGCTTCGGCACCGCGCCGATGGTCGCGCTGGGCTGCAAGTACCTGCGCATCTGCCATCTCAACAACTGCGCCACCGGCGTGGCCACGCAGAACGACACCCTGCGCGAGAAGCATTTCATCGGCGAAGCCGAAATGGTCATGAACTATTTCCGTTTCGTGGCCGAGGAATGCCGCGAGCTGCTGGCTCAGTTGGGCGTGCGCTCGCTGGGCGAGCTGATCGGTCGCACCGATCTGCTCGAGCTGTTGCCGGGCAAGACCAACAAGCAAGGCAAGCTCAACCTGCAGCCGATTCTGGATGCCGCAGGCATGGTCAGCGATGCGCCGCATCAGTGTGCCGAACCGCGCAACCTGCCGTTCGACAAGGGCGAGCTGGCCGAGGACATGGTCCGCGCCACCTTGCCGACGATTGAAAGCATGAGTGGCGGCGAGTTCGCCTTTGATGTGCACAACATCAACCGCTCGATCGGCGCACGTGTTTCCGGCGAAATCGCCAAACGCCACGGCAACCAGGGCATGGCCGGCAATCCGATCACGCTCAAGCTGACCGGCACCGCCGGCCAGAGCTTCGGCGTGTGGAATGCCGGCGGTTTGAATCTGGACCTCACCGGCGATGCCAACGACTATGTCGGCAAGGGCATGGCCGGTGGCCAGATCGTGATCCGCCCGCCTGCCGAATCACGCTTCACCGCCAAGGACGCCACCATCATCGGCAACACCTGCCTGTATGGCGCCACCGGCGGCAAGCTGTTCGCAGCCGGCCGCGCGGGCGAACGCTTCGCGGTGCGCAACTCCGGCGCCATCGCGGTGGTTGAAGGCGTGGGCGACCACGGCTGTGAATACATGACCGGCGGTGTGGTCACCGTGCTCGGCCCGGCCGGGGTCAACTTTGGCGCGGGCATGACCGGCGGTTTCGCCTATGTGCTCGACACCGATCGCCAGTTTGTCGATCAGTACAACCATGAGTTGATCGACATCCACCGCATCGCGGCGGAGCACATGGAAGCCTACCGTAATCACCTGCGTGGCCTGCTGATCCAGCATCAGGAAGCCACCGGCTCGGCCTGGACGGCACAGATTCTGGATGATTACCGCGACTTCCTGACCCGCTTCTGGCTGGTCAAACCCAAAGCCAGCGAAATCAATTCGCTCCTCGACACCATCCGTCAGGCGGCCTAAGGCCGGCCAGGACTGAACATGGCAAAGAACGCTCTGCAATTTCTCGATCTGCCCCGGCACGATCCGAAGAAAACCCAGGTGGAAGTGCGTATTCACGACTTCCGCGAAATTTACGGCCAGTTCGACAAGGAACAGGCGGCCAACCAGTCCGGTCGCTGCCTGTCCTGCGGCAACCCGTACTGCGAATGGAAGTGCCCGGTGCACAACTACATTCCGGACTGGTTGAAGCTGGTTTCGGAAGGCAACCTGTTCGAAGCGGCCGAACTGTCGCACCGTACCAACACCCTGCCGGAAATCTGCGGCCGGGTGTGCCCGCAGGACCGTCTGTGTGAAGGGGCTTGCACCCTCAACGACGGCTTCGGCGCGGTGACCATCGGCTCGGTCGAGAAGTACATCACCGACACCGCCCTGGAGCAGGGCTGGCGTCCGGACATGAGCGGCGTCACCCCAACCGGCAAGAAAGTCGCCATTATCGGCGCCGGCCCGGCCGGCCTGGGTTGCGCCGACATCCTGGTGCGCAATGGCGTCGAAGCCGTGGTGTTCGACAAATACGCCGAGATCGGCGGCCTGCTGACCTTCGGCATCCCGCCGTTCAAGCTGGAAAAGGACGTGGTCAAACGTCGCCGTGAGGTGATGGAAGGCATGGGCGTGGAATTCCGTCTGAACACCGAAATCGGCAAGGACATCCCCTTCCAACAGCTGGTGGATGACTACGACGCCGTGTTTCTGGGCATGGGCACCTATGCCTACATGAAGGGCGGCTTCCCGGGTGAAGACCTGCCCGGCGTCTACGATGCCCTGCCTTTCCTGATTTCCAACATCGACCGCGAACTGGGTCTGGAAAAGGACCCGGCCGACTTCATCGACATGCGCGATCAGCAGGTTGTGGTGCTGGGTGGTGGCGACACCGCCATGGACTGCAACCGCACCTCGATCCGTCAGCAAGCCGCACGCGTGACCTGCGCCTATCGTCGCGACGAAGAGAACATGCCGGGTTCGCGCCGCGAAGTGGCCAACGCCAAGGAAGAGGGCGTGCGCTTCCTGTTCAATCGTCAGCCGGTGGAAATCGTCGGCGACGGCAAGGTCGAGGGCGTCAAGCTGGTCAGCACCCGTCTGGGCGAAGCGGACGAGAACGGCCGCCGCCGCCCCGAGGTGATCGAGGGCAGCGAAGAAATCGTGCCTGCAGATCGTGTGCTGGTGGCCTTTGGCTTCCGTCCCAACCCGCCGCAGTGGCTGGCCGACCACGGCATCGAGGCCGATGATGGTGGGCGTATCAAAGCCAGCGGTGCGGCCACGATCAAATACCAGACCACCAATCCCAAAGTGTTCGCCGGTGGCGACATGGTGCGCGGCTCGGATCTGGTCGTTACCGCGGTATTTGAAGGACGCGAAGCGGCCGAAGGCATCCTCGACTACCTCGAGGTCTGAAAGGCCACCTCGCAATGTGCCCGGGCATCATCGATAATCCCCGGGCACTTACCAGCCGAGCCACGATGACCCGAGCGATACCTGAATCCGAGCGCCTGATATTCGCCCTGGATGTGCCCGATGCATCCGCCGCGATCAAACTCGTCAACGAACTGGGCGACACCGTCACGTTCTACAAGCTCGGCCTCGAACTGGCCATGAGCGACGACTACTGGCGGCTCATCGATTTCCTGCTGGAACGCGGCAAGAAGGTCTTTGCCGACCTCAAGTTTTTCGATATCCCGGCCACCACGGCCAGCGCGGTGCGTCAGCTGTCCGAGCGCGGGGTGCATCTGTGCACCGTGCACGGCAATCAGGGCATCATGCAGGCGGCAGCCGAAGCGCGCACCGGTGCGCTTAAGGTCCTCGCCGTAACCGCTCTGACCAGCCTGGATCGCGGCGATCTGGATGATCTGGGTTTCGACTGCGATGTCGAACAGTTGGTCTTGTCGCGCGCCAAGCGCGCCTTCGAAAGCGGCTGCGACGGCATCGTCTCGTCCGGTATGGAAGTGGCTGCGGTTCGCGCCAGCGGACTGGACAAACTGATTGTGGTCACCCCCGGCATTCGCCCGGTTGACAACCGACCAACGGATGACCAGAAACGGGTGCTCTCGCCCACCGATGCCATCCAGCTGGGCTCCGACTATCTGGTGGTGGGGCGGCCGATTCGCAACGCTTCCGATCCGCGCGCCGCTGCGGCGGCCATTCAGTATGAAATTTCCCAGGCGCTCAGCGCCTGACTGTGGCTGACACCATGAAGAATGATTTGCTGCTGCGGGCCCTGCAACGTCAGGCCGTGGAGCGCACGCCGGTGTGGATGATGCGCCAGGCCGGGCGCTATCTGCCGGAGTACCGTGCAACACGCGAAAGCGTGAACGGGTTCATGGGTCTGTGCCAGAACCCGGAACTGGCCTGCGAGGTCACGCTGCAACCGCTGCGCCGCTATGCGCTGGACGCGGCCATCCTGTTTTCCGACATCCTGACCGTGCCGGATGCGATGGGCCTGGGCCTGTACTTCAGCGCCGGCGAAGGCCCCAAATTCGAGCGTACGGTGCGCAGCGCGGCCGAAATCGATGCCCTGCCGCTGCCCGATCCGCACAAGGATCTGGGTTACGTGATGCAGGCGGTCAGCACCATCCGCCGAGAACTGAATGGCCAGGTGCCGTTGATCGGTTTTGCCGGCAGTCCATGGACCTTGGCCACCTACATGGTTGAAGGCGGCTCGTCGAAAACCTTCGGCACGATCAAAGCCCTGCTGTACACCGACCCGGCAGCCCTGGAGCGCCTGCTCAACAAGCTGGCTGATGCGGTGGCCGCCTATCTCAATGCCCAGATCGAAGCCGGCGCCCAGGCCCTGATGATCTTCGACACCTGGGGTGGCGTGCTGGCCCATCAGGCCTATCTGGATTTCTCCCTGGCGGCCGGGCAACGCATCCTGGAACAGCTGCAGCGCGAACGCGACGGACACAAGATTCCGGTGGTCTGGTTTACCAAGAACGGGGCCGGCTGGCTGGAACAGCAAGCCGATGCCGGTTTCGATGCGCTGGGTCTGGACTGGACCGTCAATCTGGCCGAGGCGCGACGCCGCGTCGGGCATCGCGTGGCGCTGCAAGGCAACCTGGACCCCTCGGTACTGCTCGGCAGCGAACAGATGATCCGTCAGCAGGTTCAGCGTGTACTTGGCGAATTCGGTCCGGGTGACGGCCATGTCTTCAACCTTGGCCACGGCATCACCCCCGAAGTCTCGCCACACAATGCGGGTGTCATGATTGACGCCGTGCACGAGTTCAGCCCCGCTTTTCACCGCTAACCCCGTAACAGGGACACCCCATGCTTGCCAAACTCTCCCGCCGGTTACTTATCATATCGGCTGCGCTGACGGCGGCGCCCGGCCTTGCTGAAGAAGGCTTGTGGACCCTGGACAACCTGCCCCGCAAAGCGCTGGCTGATGGGTACAATTTCGCGCCGGATCAGGCCTGGGTCGACAAACTCCAGCGTGCATCAGTGCGGCTGGCCGGCGGTTGCTCCGGGGCTTTCGTGTCCAACCAGGGGCTGGTGCTCACCAATCACCACTGCGTCAGCCGCTGCATCGCGCAGCTGTCCAGCCGTCAGGACAACCTGCTGGAAAAGGGTTTCGTAGCCCACAAGCGCGAAGACGAAGCGATCTGCCCGGAGATCGAGCTCAATCAGCTGGAAAGCATCACCGACGTCACCGGTGAGGTTGAAAAACCCGCCGAGGGGCTGTCCGACGCGCAAGCCAAGACCGCGCGCAAAGCGGCCATGGCCAGTCTGGAGTCAAACTGCGCACAGGGCGACGCCAACCAGCGCTGCGATGTGGTCAGCCTCTACGAAGGCGGCCGCTATCATCTTTACCGCTACCGGCGTTATCAGGACGTGCGCCTGGTGTTTGCCCCGGAAACGGCGATTGCCGCCTTTGGTGGTGATCCAGACAACTTCAGCTTCCCGCGTTATGCGCTCGACATGGCGCTGCTGCGCGCCTACCGCGACGGCCAGGCGGTCGAGCCCGAGGCATACTTCTCGATCAAGCCGGATGGCGCAGCGCAGGACGAACTGGTTTTCGTCACCGGTCATCCGGGCTCAACTCAGCGCAGCTACACGGTGGCCCAACTCACCGCATTGCGTGATGTGGTGCTGCCGCAGCGACTGACCTATCTGGCGGAACTGCGCGGCGTGCTGCGCCAGTTCATGCGCCAGGGCAGCGAGCAGACACGCATGGCGCAACGCGAATACTTCGCCATCGAAAACGCGCTCAAAGCCTACCGCGGGCGTCATGCCGCGCTCAGCGAAAGCGGCTTCATCCAGGCGGCCATGGCGCACGAAAACGCGCTGCGCGAGCGCGTGGCCGAGCACCGCCAGCTGCGCAAGACACCCACACCCGAGGCCTGGACCAAGATCGCCCAGGCGCAGGAGGTGTGGCGTGACATCTACACCGAATATTCCCTGCTCGAGAGCCTGCGCGGGTATCAGTCCGACCTGCTCTCCATCGCACGTCACCTGGTTCGCGCCGCGCAGGAACGCAGCAAGCCCAACGCAGAGCGTCTGCATGAATACACCGATGCCGCCCTGCCCCAGCTCACCCAGCGCCTGTTTTCCGCCGCCCCCATCCATGCCGAGCTGGAGATCCTGACGCTGGACTGGAGCCTGGAAAAGCTGCGCGAACAACTTGGACCAGACCACCCCGCCGTGGTCCAAAGTCTGGGCAATCAGTCACCGCGTGAACTGGCGCGCAGCCTGATCGAAAATACCCAGCTGAACGAGCTGGCCGTGCGCAAAGAACTTTGGGATGGTGGCGCCGCCGCCATTGCCGCCAGCAACGACCCGCTGATTGCCTTTGTGCGGCGTATCGACAGCAGCGCACGCGCTGTGCGAGCCCGTGTCGAGCGCGAAGTTGAAGCGGTGGTCGAAGCCAATGCCACACTGATCAGCCGCGCACGCTTTGAACTGGACGGCACCAACAGCTACCCGGACGTCACCTTCAGCCTGCGCCTGAGCTACGGCCAGGTCAAAGGCTGGAAAGAGGCTGGTCAGGACATCTTTCCGACCACCACGGTGGGCGGTCTGATTGCCCGCTCCACCGCCCAACCGCCGTTTGCCCTGCCGGCACTGTGGATCGACCGGCTGGCCGAGATCGACCTCGCCACCCCATTCAACTTCGTCACCACCCACGACATTATCGGAGGGAACTCGGGCAGTCCGATGCTCAATCGCCAGGGCCAGCTGGTGGGGCTGATCTTCGACGGCAACCTGCATTCCCTGGGCGGCGCCTACGCCTATGATGGCCGCTACAACCGCGCCGTGGCCGTGCACCCGGCGATCATGCAGCAGGCCCTGAGCGCGGTGTATCAGGCTCAGTCGTTGGTCGACGAGCTGTTCCCCGCGCTATGAGCCGTCATCCGCGCGAGGCCATCTGCAACTGGGCGCGCAAGACCGACATCGAGCACGCCTATCACGATGATGAATGGGGCGTGCCGGTCACCGATGATCGCAAGCTGTTCGAGTTCGTGATATTGGAAGGCGCGCAGGCCGGTCTGTCGTGGCTGACCATACTGCGCCGACGAGAAGGCTACCGACGGATCTTTCACGACTTTGACCCGCTGCGTGTTGCTCGCATGAGCGAGCAGGAACAAAGCGCCGCGCTGAGCGATGCCGGCATCATTCGCAACCGGGCCAAGGTACGCTCCGCAGTCAACAACGCGCAGGCGTTTCTCCGTGTGCAGGAAGAATTCGGCAGCTTCGCCCGCTACATTTGGGGGTTCGTCGACGGGCAACCGGTGCAGGGGCAGCGCCAGAGCATGAGTGACATCCCGGCGACCACTGCCTTGTCCGACAGCGTCGCCAAGGACCTCAAAGCACGCGGTTTCAGCTTCATGGGCTCGACCATTGTCTACGCCCACATGCAGGCCACCGGCATGGTTAACGACCACATTCTGAGTTGCCCCTGTCATGCCGAGGCCCAGCAACACGCGTTGCAACTGACGCTGGACTGATTATTCCAGCCGGCGGTACAGCGAGCGCACGCTGATACCGGCGATCTGCGCGGCGCGCGCCTTGTCACCCTGGCAGTGATCAAGCAACTGCTTGAGGTAGCGTCGTTCCTGGGTGTGCAAATCCACCCACGCAGCCTCTTCGTTGGCATGGTCACGGATTTCTGGCGCCTCACCGAGGCTGCGCTGCAGCACCTCATCGTCAATCAGCAATTCACGCGCGAAAATCGTGGCCCGCTCCAGAATGTTGCGCAGCTCACGCACATTGCCACTGAAAGCCAGCGCCTGCAGCCGGGCCAGCGCTCTGTCGCTCAGACGGTAGGTCCGCCCGGGGTGCAGCTTGTCGAGGATTGAGCGGGCCAGCAGCGGAATATCTTCGCGACGCTTGCGCAGAGGCGGCAGGATGATCGGAAAGGCATTGATGCGGAAGTACAGATCCTCGCGAAAGGCACCGCGCTGCACCTGCTCGCGTAGATCCTTGTGGGTGGCGCAGACCAGACGGAAATCTGCCCGCCTAAGCTGGGTATCCCCTACCGCGCGGTAGGTCCCGGTTTCCAGCAGACGCAGCAGCTTGACCTGCATGCCCACCGGCACGTCACCGATCTCATCGAGGAACAACGTGCCGCCCTGAGCCAACTCGAGCAGGCCACGCTTGTTGCTCACCGCGCCGGTGAAAGCGCCTTTGACATGACCGAAAAGCTCGCTCTCGAACAGCGTTTCGGTCAATCCGGCACATTCCACCGTGACCATGCTCTTGTGTGCGCGCAAGCTCGCTTCATGAATGGCGCTGGCGGCCAGTTCCTTGCCCGTGCCGGTTTCACCCAGCAGCAGCACCGAGGTTTCATGCGCGGCCACCAGATTGATCATTTCCAGCATCTGGTTGAACGCCGCACTGCGGCCCACCATGCGCGTGGCATTGGCCTGGGCGCTGGCTATGGGCACCGGTTTGAGGACCTCGACGAAGTAGCGTGCCACGCCGGCGTCGTCGAGCAAGGGCACCATCTCCACATCAATGTGCTCGCGACCACGGGGACTGTTGTGAATATGCAGCACCCGTTCGCGCCCCGCACTGCGCTTGCACGCCGCCATCGGGCAGCTCTCCCCGGCCTGATCGCAGGGATGCGCATAGCCGTGGGAGACTTCGTAGCAACGCGCAGACGGGGGCACGTCACCGAAGCGTTCGACATAACGACGATTGCTCGCGAGCACACGGTAATCGGCGCCCAGCAAGATGGCCGGGTACTCAATGACATCCAGCAAGGCGCGGGGCGGCAATGGTTCGGGCTTCATAGGTCTTGTCGATTCTGTCAGGGGCATTGACAGTTTCGACAATTCCAAGCCGTAAAGATAGCTTGATTTATTTTCTGTAATTTCAGAAAATATTGAATATTGTTTTATGTCAGTGTGTTATCGCCGAATTGAGCGCCCAACCAAGACTGGCACACGGATTGCTCTGAGCTTGCTGCTGTCCACGCCATTACAGGACATGTTCCATGGATCCCTTCGTACTCGCCCGCATTCAGTTTGCCACCAACATCAGCTTCCACATCCTGTTCCCGGCCATCACCATTGGTCTGGCCTGGATGCTGCTGTTCTTCCGTATCCGTTTTACCCAGACGGGCGACAAAGCCTGGGAATACGCCTATTTCTTCTGGGTCAAAATCTTCGCCCTGACTTTTGCCATGGGCGTGGTCAGCGGCATCACCATGAGCTTCCAGTTCGGCACCAACTGGCCGGGCTTCATGGAAAAGGCCGGCAACGTTGCCGGACCACTGCTGGGCTACGAAGTGCTGAGCGCATTTTTTCTTGAGGCCTCGTTTCTCGGCATCATGCTGTTCGGCAAGGATCGGGTGTCCAACCGCCTGCACTTGCTGAGCACTTTTCTGGTCGCCTTCGGCACCACCTTGTCGGCTTTCTGGATTCTCTCACTGAACTCATGGATGCAAACGCCTGCGGGTATCCAGATGGTTGACGGCGTGGTCATGGTCGAAGACTGGTGGGCGGTGATCTTCAACCCCTCATTCCCCTACCGCTTCTTCCACATGTTGATCGCCTCGTTCCTCACTGCCGCTTTCCTCATTGCCGGGGTCAGCGCCTGGCGGGCGCGCAGCGGTGTCGACGGCCCGGCCACCTGGAAAGTCATGCGCGCCGGCGTCGGCGTGGCGGCCATTTTAGCCCCGCTGCAGATCTTCATCGGTGATCTGCATGGTCTCAACACGCTGGAACATCAGCCGGCCAAGGTGGCCGCGATGGAAGCGGTGTGGGAGACCGAATCCGCAGTGCCGTTCAACCTGATTGCGTTTCCCGATGAACAGGCGCGCGAGAACCGCCTGGCCATTCAGATCCCCTACGCTGCCAGCCTGATCCTGACCCATGATCCGCAAGGTGAAGTTCAGGGCCTGAACGAATTTGTAGGCGAACATCCGCCAGTCGCCATGGTGTTCTGGTCATTCCGCGTGATGCTGGCCATTGGTGGACTGATGGTGCTGGTCAGCTGGTGGGCCAGCTGGCAGTTGCGCGGGGGGCGCGAGCCACATCGGGTGCTGCTGCTCACACTGTCCGCCATGACCTTCTCCGGCTGGATCGCCGTGCTGGCAGGCTGGTATGTCACCGAAATCGGCCGTCAGCCCTGGATCGTGCAGGACCTCATCAGCGTGCAGGAGGTCGTGGCTGACCACGCCAGCGCCACCATGACCGGCACGCTGCTTGGCTATGTGCTGCTCTACGCCTTCCTGCTGGTCAGCTACATCGGCGCGATGCGACATATGGCAACCAAGCCGGCCGCATCACAGGCGCTCGGTCCGGTGACCTTCACCACACAGCCCTCGGCCCAGCACTAAAGGAACGCACTATGGAATTCTGGCTTCCCATCATCTACATGGCCGCCATGGGCCTGGCCTTGCTGATCTACGTGATCCTCGATGGCTACGACCTCGGCGTAGGCATCCTGCTGCCACTGGCCGAGGAGTCCGAAAAGGACACCATGATCGCCTCCATTGGCCCCTTCTGGGATGCCAATGAGACCTGGATCGTGCTCGGTGTGGGCATACTGCTGATCGCCTTTCCGCTGGCCCACGGCATCGTGCTCACCCATCTGTACCTGCCCGTCACCATCATGCTGATGGGTCTGATCCTGCGTGGCGTGGCCTTTGATCTCAGGGTCAAAGCCGGCGATCACCGCCGTGCCCTGTGGAATCGGGCGTTCTTTGCCGGCTCGCTGATCAGTGCGATGGCCCAGGGCTGGATGCTCGGCGCCTACGTCACCGGTCTGCGTGACGGCACCACCAGCGTGCTGTTTTCCGTGCTCATCGCACTCACCCTGCCCGCGCTTTATGTGGTCCTGGGCTGCGGCTGGCTCAACATGAAAACCGAAGGCACGCTGCAACGTAAAAGCCACCTGTGGGGCGGGCGTGCAATCTGGCCCATGGGCCTGGGCCTGGGCCTGATCTCCATCGCCACCCCGCTGGTCAGCCCGGCCATTGCAGCCAAATGGTTCAGCCTGCCCAATGCACTGTGGCTGGCACCCATTCCATTGGTCACGCTGGCCAGCTTCGTCGGCATCGTGCTGACCCTGCGCACATCCAGTGAACAGCAGGCCGCCCAGCCGTGGCGTGTTTTCGGGCTGACCGTGCTGATCTGCCTGATGGCCAGTCTGGGGCTGGCTTACAGCCTGTTCCCCCACATCATCATCGGGCAGATGACGATCTGGGAAGCCTCCGCCTCGGTCAGCTCGCTGCTCTTCACCCTGGTTGGCGTGGCCCTGACCCTGCCCATGATTCTCGCCTACACCTTCGTGGTCTATCGCATTTTCCACGGTAAGGCGACGGCGCTCAGCTACGACTAGATCCAAGGAGATTCCATGTCGCGCATCCACGACGTGCTCATCGTCGGCGGCGGAGCCGCCGGCATCGCCACTGCGGCGAGCCTGAAAAAACGCCAGCCCGGGCTCGATATCGGCATCATCGACCCGGCCGACGTGCATTACTACCAGCCGGGCTGGACTCTGGTCGGCGGCGGCGTGTTCACCCCCGAGCAGACCGCCCGCGACATGGACACGCTGATCCCATCCGGCATCCGGCGCATCAAGGCCAGCGTGGTCGCGTTCGAGCCAGAAAGCAACGCGGTGGTCACCGACAGCCAGGAACGCCTGAACTACAAACGGCTGGTGGTGGCCCCGGGCCTTACGCTCAACTGGGACGGCATCGAAGGCCTGAGCGACACCCTGGGCAAGAACGGGGTGACCTCCAACTACCGATACGACCTGGCGCCCTATACCTGGGAACTGGTGCAGGCGCTCAAGGGTGGCCGCGCCATCTTCACCCAGCCGCCCATGCCCATCAAATGTGCCGGCGCGCCGCAGAAGGCCATGTATCTGTCCTGCGATCACTGGTTGCGCCAGGGCGTGCTGCAGGACATTCAGGTGGACTTCTGCAACGCTGGCGGCGTCCTGTTCGGGGTGGCCGATTATGTGCCCGCGCTGATGCAGTACGTCGACAAGTACGCCATCAATCTCAACTTCAACCACACCCTGACACGCATCGATGGGGGCGCCAAAACCGCCTGGTTCAATACCACCAATGAGAACGGCGACGCCATCGAAACAAGCCGCACATTCGACATGATTCACGTCTGCCCGCCACAGCAGGCACCGGCGTTCATTCGTGACAGCGCGCTGGCCGACAGCGCAGGCTGGGTCGATGTCGACCAAAGCACCCTGCGCCACAAACACTTCGACAACATCTGGGCCCTGGGCGATGTGATGAACGCACCGAATGCCAAAACCGCCGCTGCGGCCCGCAAGCAGGCGCCGATCGTGGCCAACAACATCATGGCCGACATCCACGGCAACAACCGCGGCATCGCACACTACGACGGCTACGGCTCATGTCCGCTGACGGTCGAGCGCGGCAAGATCGTACTCGCCGAATTCGGCTATGGCGGCAAGCTGTTGCCGAGTTTCCCCAGCTGGTTTCTGGACGGTCGCAAACCCCCCCGCCGCGCCTGGTTTTTGAAAGAAACCCTGCTGCCGCCAATCTACTGGAGCGGCATGCTCAAGGGCCGCGAGTGGCTGGTCAAACCGGTGGCCGAAGACGCTCCCTGAACGGCTTTCTCATCACCTAGGCATAAAAAAAACCCGGGGTGCTCGCCACCCCGGGTTGGTAATGCAAAGTACGGCTACGCTTAGCCGAGCAGCTCTTCCACCGCGGCACGCTCTTCGCGCAGTTCCTGCTCGGTGGCGTCCATGCGGGCCTGACTGAATGCGTTGATCTCCAGCCCCTGCACCACGGTGTAATCACCGTTTTCACACACACACGGGTAGGAGTAGACGATGCCTTCGGCCACGCCGTAGCTGCCGTCGGAGGCTACGCCCATCGACACCCAGCCACCATTGCTGCCCAGCGCCCAGCTGCGCATGTGATCAACGGCAGCGGATGCGGCCGATGCGGCCGAGGAGGCGCCGCGCGCCTTGATGATGGCTGCGCCACGCTGCTGCACCACCGGAATGAAGTCGTTTTCGTACCAGGCCTGATCAACCAGACCCAGCGCAGCCTCACCCGCCACCGTGGCATGGTGCAGGTCAGGGTACTGGGTCGCGCTGTGGTTACCCCACACGATCATCTTGTCGATGTCGGTGGTGTGCTTGCCGGTTTTTTCGGCCAGCTGGCTGAGAGCGCGGTTGTGGTCCAGACGCATCATGGCGGTGAACTGACGCGGGTTGAGATCCGGCGCGTTCTCACGCGCAATCAGCGCATTGGTGTTGGCCGGGTTGCCGACAACCAGCACCTTGACGTCACGGCTGGCGTGATCATTCAGTGCCTTGCCCTGAACCGAGAAGATCTGGGCATTGGCCTGCAGCAGGTCCTTGCGCTCCATGCCCGGGCCGCGCGGACGGGCGCCGACCAGCAGCGCGTAATCAGCATCCTTGAAGGCTACGTTGGGATCATCGGTGGCAACGATGCCGTGCACCAGCGGGAACGCACAGTCATTCAGTTCCATGACCACGCCTTCCAGGGCGCCCATGGCCGGCGGAATTTCCAGCAGCTGCAGAATGACCGGCTGGTCCGGACCGAGCATGTCACCCGAGGCGATACGGAACGCCAGGGAATAGGCAATCTGGCCGGCGCCACCTGTGATGGCTACACGTACCGGTGCTTTCATAATCCACTCCTGTTGAAACTGTGGTGGCCCGTCAGGCCGCGAAAAGACGGCGGATTATAGCGAACTCACCCTCACCCGACCACGCGCTACTCCGGCGGCAGGGTAAAGCGGAAACGAGCACCATCACCGGCGCTGGACTCGACCCGGATGGTGCCGCCGTGACGCTCGATGATCTTGCGCACCGTGGCCAGACCCATGCCGGTACCGGCGGTGTCCGGATCCAGGCGGCGAAACACCTCAAAGATCTGCTGATGGTGCTCGGGCGCAATACCGATACCGTTGTCGGCCACACAGAATTCCCACAGCCCACGCTGCCAGCGTGCACTGATGTGCACCTGCGGCGGAACCTGCGGGCGCGCGAATTTGAGGGCATTGTCGATCAGCTGCACGAAGATCTGCCGAATCTGTTCGGGGTCGGCCAGGATGCTGGGCAAATCGGTGGTGGTGATGTCGGCACCCTGCGCGCGAATGCTGGCATCCAGCTGCTGTCGCACCTCATCAATCACCGCACTCACCGAAACCGTACGACGCTCCAGCTCACCACCCCGCATCTGCTCGGCGTAAGCGACCAGATCATCCAGCAACGCCTGCATCCGCTTGACCCCGCTGACCGCCTGCTGGGCCAACTCGTGACCGCTCTCGCCCAGGGCGTCTTTGTAGCGCCGCGCGATCAGCTGCACCGAGCCACCAATCCCGCGCAATGGCTCACGCAGGTCATGACTGGCCAGGAAGGCAAAGCGTTTGAGTTCTTCGTTGCTGCGCAGCAGGTCCGCGTTGCTTTCGCGCAGATTCTGCTCAGCCTGACGCCGCGCGGTGATGTCCTGAACCTGGGCAATAAAGTGCTCCAGCTCGCCATCGTCGCGCCAGATTGGGGCCAGGTTGATGAGCAACCACAGGACCTGCCCATCGACCCGCTGAAAGCTCAATTCACGTTCGCGCACGTCATCATGTCGGCCGATCAGGGCCGTCACATCCTGCAACAGCTGATCATGCGCATCGCCGCCAACACGGGCGAACAGATTGCTGCCCAGCAGCTCCGACACCCAGCAGCCCAGCATTTCCGCCAGCGAACGGTTGGCTTCCACAACCTGCCCGTCGGCGGCCAGCAGCGCCTTGCCGATGGGCGAATAATCGAAAGCCCCGTGATAACGCTTTTCGCTCGCCTTGAGCGCGCGCGAAGCGTCCACTTCCAGCGTCACATCGTGACCGCTGATCACGATCACCTCACTGCTCTCATCCTCGCGGATACGCACGCCGCTGAGCTGCACGCGGCGCCAGCGCTGATCAGGCCCCAGACGCAGCTCGCAGACCTGGCGCTCGTGCACACGCTGAAAACCCTGCAGCCAGCTTGCCAGTATGCGCTGATCCTGCGGGTGACACAGGCTCTGCAAAGGTTGATCGATCAGCTGTTCAGCGCGACCGCGCCCCCACAGCCGTGCAGCCGGGTTGAGATAGCGGATCTGACCGGCCAGATCGATCACGCCAAGCACATCCTGGGCGTTCTCGACCAGGGCACGATACAGCGGCAGAAAAGGGGTTTGCTGAGCCACGGCGCGGGGGAGGCAAATTCGGCTTCAAGCATACCCAGTTTTCGCCGCGCGCTGGCAAACGGCGTCGGCGCTCAGCGGCGCGCGGGCAACAACGTCAGTACCGCCTGCGATGCGCGGAGGCGAACACGCTTGTTGCGCTGGGTATGGCCGTGGACAACCTCGACCGCGCCTCGCGGCAAACCCAGTTGAGCGGCCAGCAGACGCTCCACCGCCTGATTGGCCTTGCCCCGGTCGGGGGCGGCGGTGACGCTGATTTTAAGCCGCCCCTCGTGCCAGCCGTTGATGGCATTTCGCGAGGCCTTGGGCGAGACTCTTACCTCAAGCATCACTTCTTTTTGCGAGTTTTCAGACATTCATGCACAACTTCATCTGGCACAACCCGCGTTGCTCGAAAAGCCGGCAGACCCTGCAGCTGATCCAGGACGCGGGCATTGACATCGACATCGTCGAATACCTCAGCATCGCGCCCACTGTCGAACAACTGGGCGCGGCCTGCCAGGGCCTTGGGCTCAAGCCCAGCGCGATCATCCGCAGCAAGGAAGAGCAATTCAAGACGTTGGGCCTGTCGCTCAAAGATGAGCGCAGCGACGAACAATGGCTGAGCATCCTGGCGGACAACCCCAAGCTGATCGAGCGGCCGATCGTGTGCATCAACGGACGTTATGCACTGGGTCGACCACCCGAAAACGTTCAGGAACTGTTCTGATCCGGCTCACGTTTGCGCCGTTCGCCACGGCTCAGCAGACGCCGACCACGCTGCCCGGCCAGGCGGTTGACCAGTGAAATCGCGGCGTACACGTTGTCGCTGGTGAAATCATGCACCCCGCGCACCACTCGGGACGTGTCGCGGGTGGCCGGAATGGCCTCGAAAATGTCGAACGGAATGGCGGCGATGCCGCGATGAACGGCGCGCACGGCTGCCGTACCGCTGTCGATAGAGCTCTCCGTCACGCTTTGCCACTGGGCCAGGCGCTCGTTGGCTTCACGCATGCGTTGCGCCTCCGCACGCACCGCCGCCGTTCGGGCCAGCTGGGCCGCCAGCGCATTGATGTGCACATTGGTCCGCCACAGGCACAGCCCGGCCAGCACGCTCAAGACCAGGCACAACAGCGACAGCAGCGCGATCACTAAGCGCCCCGGTGCAGCGTTACCTGAGCCTGCACGCCCCACTTGGCAACTTCGCGATGGATGTTCTTGACCGCCTGGTCATACACGATGCGCCGGATCAGCGGCGCTGCCACGCTGCCAAAGCGATCGGCAAACCAGGACTGGCTGGCCGCCACCTCCATCGGATTGAGTATGTCCATGACGATCACGGTGCGCTTGCCGCGCCCCAGCAACTCATCCAGATCCAGCGACTGATCCTGGGGGACCTGGCGCAGCACTTTCAGCTCGGTATCGAGCAAAGCATTCAAGCGTGACAGCACCGCCAGGCGCCACAGCACCACGCCCAGTACAAGCAGATTCAGCGCCAGCAGCGCGACCAGCACAGCATTCATCAACACACCCCACAACGGTAGCGGGCAAAGTTTAGTCCACAGCAGCCCCAGCTGTCCCGACGAACGGCGCTTGCCTAATGAACAATGTTCATATAATTTCTGAACAACGCTCATTTAAGGAGATGCACATGCCCAGCCTGTGGAAACGCATGGAACAGATGCTGACGGCAAACAGCCATGCCCGTCTGGACCAGCTGGAAAACCCGGCACACATGAGTCAACAGATACTGCGCGACCTCGATGACGAGCTCGACGGTCTGCGCAAGCAGTTGCTCGCCTCGGTCAGCCGCGAACGCAAAATCAACGCCAGCCTCGGTGTTCTGCGCAAACAGTCCGAGGCGCACGATCAGCGCGCCCGTCAGACCCTGAGCGACGGCAATGAGGCCAACGCGCGCCATCATCTCAACCTCAAACTCAAACTTGAGCGCGAGATCGAGCAGTTGCAGCAGCTGTGCCAACAGCAGTCATGCTGGACCACCAGCCTGCGCGAGGAACGCGCCCATCTGCTGCGCGAACGCGAGGAACTGGGCAGCCAGGCCCGCGTGATTTCCCTGCGCAAAGCCTTGCAGATGGATGGCACGGACGTGTCTGGCGATCTGTACAGCAAATCCGTCCGGCGGCGTGAGCGCATGGCCCGCTATAGCGAACGGGTGGACGGCGGTCTGGACGAGCTGATCAGCGCCCAGGCGCTGCGCGCCGAAGAACTGGGCCAGGCTCAGGCAAGCGATGACCTGGCTCTGGAGGATGCGCTGAGCGCACTCAAACGTGATCTGGATCAGGAGAACGCGGCATGAACAGCCCATTTCAGAACGACAACTACGACGGCCTCAAGCTGGATTCACCCGGCTGGGTGTTCTTCGTCAAGACCTCATTCGGCTGCGCCCTGCTGGGCATGCTAGCCGGGGTGGTGATGATGCCGGTGGACCTGTGGATGCGCGGCTACATCGTTATGGGCACGCTGTTTCTGGTCGGTTCCAGCTTTACCCTAGCCAAAACCATGCGCGACCAGTTCGAATCCAACAAGATGATCAATCGCCTGTCGCAGGCGCGGGCCGAAAAGCTGCTCGAGGAATACCACCGCGAGTAGCCCATGCCGCACCACAACGCAGCCCTCCTCGCGAGGGCTTTTTTATGCCTATTTGAGAAAGCCGTCGACCAAGCGGTCGGTGAGCGCACCAAAGTCGGTGACACCACTCCAGTTCAGCTTGTTTGATTCGGCCAGCACCGCCACACCGTGAACGCCTGACCACAAGGCCGCTGCCTCGCACCGCAAGGTATCGGCATCAGCCTCGGGCGCCAAACATTGCAGGCGCTGCTGGACCAGACCGAACAAGCGCTGCACCTTCATCTGGTTGGCCTTGGGCACCTCGCTGCCAGCTGGCAAGCGATGCTCGAACAACAGCTGCCAGCGGTTCGGATGGCGCTGGGCAAAGCGCACGTAAACGCGGGCCGCAGCGCGTATCGCCTCAGCCGGGTCGTTCAGCGTTTCGGTTTCATCCAACAAGGCGCTGTAGATGGCGTCCGCTGTGCGCTCGTTGAGCACGGTAAACAACTCATCCTGATTCTTGAACAGCAGATACAGCTGGCCCACCGTGTAACCGATGGCACGCGCAACCTTGCGCATGGAAAAACCAGCCATGCCTTCACGCACGATGAGCAGCTCAGCCGCACTCAGCACCATCTCGCGCAGCTGCTCGCGCGTGTGATCGTTGCGTCGCCCCATCAGGGCCGATGCCGCAACGCTGCGACAGCCTCACGCAAACCATCTGCGGTTGCCTGCTCGGGCGCAACCGGCGTGCCCACATCCAGATGAATGCGCGACCAGAAGCGGCGCGGCAGACTGCCCATCGCGGCGCCACGGGCCCGCGAGAAGAAACTGCCCCAAAGTCCCGACAAGGCCATCGGCACCACCGGTACGGCGCGCCGCTCCAGAATCCGCGCGACCCCGCCCTTGAACTCGCCAATCTGACCATCTGCGGTCAAACCACCTTCCGGGAACACGCACACCAGATTGCCTTCGCCCAGCTCCCGGTCGATCTCATCCATGGCCTTGGCCAGCAGCGCTTCATCCTCTTTGGCCGGTGCGATGGGAATGGCTTTGACGGTGCGGAAAAACCAGCTGAGTACAGGGATGTCGAAAATCCGGTGGTACATCACGAAACGCACCGGACGCCGCACACAGCCGCCCAGCACCAGAGCATCGACAAAGCTGACGTGGTTACACACCAGTATGGCCGGGCCTTCCTCGGGAATCCGCTCAAGGCCGTTTTTCTTCATCCGATACAAGGTGTGAACCAGTATCCAGGCGACAAATCGAACCAGGAATTCCGGCACCAGACCGTAGATGAAGGCGGCCACGGCAAGGTTCATCAGAGCGGTCACCGCGAACAGCTGGGGAATGCTCAGCCCGGCCGCCAGAGACCCGGCGGCAACAATCGCCGATAGCACCATCAGCAACGCATTGAGGATGTTATTGCCAGCGATCACGCGTGAGCGGTGCGCCGGACTGGCGCGCATCTGAATCAGTGCATACAGCGGCACGATATACAGGCCACCAAACGCCCCCAACAGCACCACATCGACGATGACCCGCCAGGCCCCGGGCTGGCCCAGAAAGGCTGCAGCGCCGATCAACTCGCCACTGACCGGCGCGCCGACCGCAAAATACATGTCCAGCGCAAACACCGTCAGCCCAATCGAACCGAACGGCACCAGGCCAATCTCAACCTTGCCGCCGGAAAGTTTCTCGCAGGCCAGCGAACCAACCCCGATACCCAGCGAGAACAAGGTCAGCAACAGGGTCACGACCTGCTCGTTGCCGCCCAGCGTCAGCCGCGTGTAGTTAGGCAGCTGGGTCAGGTAGATCGCCCCGAAGAACCAGAACCAGGACACCCCGAGACAGGCCAGAAACACGGTACGGTCGCTGCGCAGGAATTTCAGGTTGGCCCAGGTTTCGGCCAGTGGATTGCGGCTGATGCGCAGCTTGGCGTCAGCCGGCTCGGCCTCGGGCACGCCGCGACTGGCCACATAACCCACGCAGGCCAGCACCACCACCGTCCCCGCAACCCAGTGCGTGCCAACCTCGTCAATGCCGATCAGCAGGCCACCCAGCAAAGTGCCAACCAGAATCGCCACGAAGGTGCCCATCTCGACCATGCCATTGCCGCCGACCAGCTCTTCGGGCTTGAGATGCTGCGGCAGGATGCCGTACTTGACCGGCCCGAATAGCGACGACTGCGCCCCCATCAGAAACAGCAAGGCCATCAGGGCGGTGATGTTGCGGGTCACCAGGGCGACCGCCGCCATGCACATGATGGCGATCTCCATCAGCTTGATACCGCGAATCAGCCGCGACTTCTCATACTTGTCGGCGATCTGGCCAGCTGTTGCCGAGAACAGAAAGAACGGCAGGATGAACAGCGCAGCAGCCAGATTGATCAGCGTGTTGGAGGTGGATGGATCACCCAGCTGAAAGGCGATCAGGATGATCAAGGCGTTCTTGTAGACGTTGTCGTTGAACGCGCCGAAGAATTGGGTCAGGAAAAAGGGTCCGAAGCGCTTTTCCCCGACCAGTCGGAACTGACTGCTCATGACCACCCCTGCGGAGGCTTAAATGAATGGTGTTTATTTAAGCCCAGAGAGCACACAAATGCAAGCCCGTACGCTCAGGCCGCTTCGTTGTTGTGAGCCTCGGCCCCGGCTGCGCTGAGCGCATCGTTCTCGGCAATCAGATCCTCACCGCTGAGCTGTGTGGCATTGCGCCCGCCCAGGAAGGTGGCCAAGCCGGCCTTTTCATAATGCTGCTTGATGCGGTCACTCATCAGCCCGATGTATTCAAGGTTGGGGATCAGCCGCTGGAACATGACCTGACGAAACGCCTTCATGCCCGGCGCTTCGCTGACCACCTCGTTCCAGTCACGCAGCGACAGGCGCGCGCCGCCGCCAAACCACTCGTGATAGATCTCATGGCTCATGAAACGGTTGCGCATCAGCAAAGCCAGCTCAAACGCCCAGTCTTCGCGTTCGCGCCGCTCGCGCGGGCTCAGATGCTCGGTGATCTGTTCGCGCAAGGCGAGCACGCCGTAGTGCACATGCCGCGCTTCATCCTGGATCACGTAACGCAGCAAATTTTTCAGCAGGGGCTCGCGGGTGTAGTTGTACATGGTTGAAAACGCCCCCAGCGCAAGGCCCTCAACCATGATCTGCATGCCCAGAAACTTCACATCCCAGCGCGAGTCGGTCAGCAGATCGTCAAGAATCACGAACAGGTTGTCGTTGACCTGATACACCTTGTTCATCTTGCTATCGAGATAGCGGTAGAAGACTTCAAGATGGCGCCCCTCGTCCATCACCTGGGTGGCGCCATAAAATTTGCCGTCCAGCCACTGCACGCTTTCGGTGACCTGCGCCGCAGCGTACAGCGCACCCTGTTCGCCGTGCATGAACTGCGCCAGGGTCCAGGCCGCCATGTCGGCCTGAAAACGCTGTTTCTCCTGCGCATTGAAACGCACGCCCTTGGCCGCAAGACCTTCAAATGGTGCGTATTCCTCCGGCAGGATGCAGTTTTCCGGATTCATCGGATCAACATCGGTGCTCCAGTCCAGATCACGCTCGCCATCCCACTGATTGGCCACGGCGCGCCGGTACAGCTCCCACATTTCGGGAAAATCGGTGCCGTAGTTCAGGTCAAAATGCACAGCATGGCCGCTGTGCATCTTGACCGCGTCGCTGCCCTTGCCCTTTTTCATGACCATGCCGCGCATGGCCGAGGGGGCCATGGACATGGCCACCTTGGGGTTCTTGATCGACAGCATCAGACCAATATTGTCCAGCGTATTGGTCACGCTGTTGCGCATACCCATGGGCATGCCGTCGAGCATCTTGTCCATTGCGCTCATGCGGTGTCTCCTTTTTGCTGCTGTGTAATTTGCTGCAGGAACTGTCTCAGGCGGCGCTCATGCAGCAGAGCGAAGGCCCGGTTGATGTTGGGAATGATCCGGTCCAGCACGCGCCCCAGCTCGTCGTCGTCCATGTCGTTCAAGCGCGCGGTGAAAATGTCGATCTCACTGGCCAGCAGAACATCAACCGCGCGTTGAATCGAAGCCATATCGGCCGGACCAAAGCCGCGCTCCGGGGTCAGGCCCTCATTGCGCATGGCGGCCCAGATTCGCACCAGCTCCTCATCGGCAGGACCGAGCGAGCCATCATCATTGACAAAGCCCAGTTCGCGCGCGGCCTGCTGCTCTTCATCGGTCAGCCCCAGCTCGCTGGCCACCGCGCTGAAACGCTTGCGCACCTCGCCGACATGTCCGGCCGCCTCACGCCGACGCAGCACCTCGAACTGACGCAATTGCTGCGCGGAAAACTGGTCCGCGCCGTGACCATCGAGCACCGCGCGTATGGCCTTCAAAGGCAAGTAATGCTGTTCCTGCAGCGCACGGATGTAGCGCACCCGGCTGACATGTTCCTGCGAGTACCAGGCCATGTTGCGCGAGGTCCGCCGCGGCTCGGGCAACAGCCCTTCATTAATGTAATAGCGGATCGCCTCGCGGCTGGCGCCTGTCTGGGCCACCAGATCCTTCATGCGCAAACCGCTCACGCGTCAATCTCCACAGGCCCCAGGGCATAGGCTGAACAGGCCAGGGTGTAGCCCGCAGCACGCTCGCTATCGGACAGACAGTTCGGCTCATCCATCAGCGTTTCACCCTTGATCACACGCAGCTTGCACGCCGCACAGCCACCCACCGTGCAGGAATAATCCACAGCCACGCCGTGAGCCAAGGCGGCATCGAGTATCGACTGCCCGGGTGCCTGCACAACGGATTGGCCGCTGCGCGCAAAATGCACGGTCTGCGGCGCGCCAGGGTGAGCCTGAACGGCGCGCGCGGCTGGCGTGAAGGCTTCACTCTGCACCGCCTCGGCCGACATCCCCATCCCGAGCAGCGTCTCGCGGAGGCCCTGCATCATGGCCTGCGGCCCGCACAGATAGGCTCGGGTATCTGACCCCAACGTAACGAGCCCGGCCAGCTTCTGATCGTTAAGGCGCCCACACGGCCCATCCCAGCCGGCCTGCGGGCGGCTCAGCACGTGCGTCAGCTGAAAGCTGCCGTGCTGCCGGGTCAAAGCTTCGAGGCGATCGGAAAACATGATCGATTGCTGATCGCGGTTGGCATAAATCAGCTGAACAGCGCGCTGTGGATCACGCGCCAGTGCCGTCTCAATCAGACTCATGATCGGGGTAATCCCACACCCCGCTGCAATGAACAGCAAGGGGCCCGGCGCATCATCCAGCGTGAAGCTGCCGCTGGGGCCGCGCACACTGTACTCATCGCCTACAGCCAGCTCATCACACACAAAGGCAGATACGCGGCCGCCGTCCACCCGCTTGCAGGCAAACCACAGCGCTCTCGCCCCCTCAGCGACGCAGATCGAGTAGGGGCGCCGCTGTGTCTGACCGTCGATGTCAAAGCAGTGGGTGAGATATTGCCCGGCGCGATAGATCCAGTCTCCGCCATCCACAGGCTCGATACACACACGCACCGCAGACTCGGTTTCGCGTTCGATGCACACCACCCGCACACGCCGATCCGGCGAGGGCATGACCGCGGCCCAGCGAGAAGATGCGCGCGAACTGCGCTGAATCGTTGGGGCAGTCTGGGTCGGCTTACGTCCTAACAATCGCTTGAGCATGCGTAACCACGTAGTGCGTACCTTTACTACGCACATTGCGCGCTAATCTGACAGGTGTCAACTAACCCCCGCCCTCCTCGCTTGGCAAGACTCCGCTTTGCTACTACATTGCGGCGGATGCAACGGTTTCTGCCCATTCCCATTTTCATCGCCCTGTTGCTGGGCGGCATGTCCTTGGTACTGGGCCTGACCCTGTTTCAAACAGCCCAGACAGCCAAAGCGCGCGAACACCTGGTTTTGCTCACCGAGCAGGACCTTGCCATGCAGGAAGTCAGCCAAACCCTGCGGCAGAATCTCACCGATCTGCAGAGTGCAGCGCGGCAGTACGCGAGCCTGGGAGAGCGCAAGCAGCTGCGCACCCACGAGAACCTGCTCAAGGGCTTTCGCGACCTCCGTAACCTGCTGAGCGACCCTGCCGCGCATTTGCACAATACCGCCAAGCGGCCCAGTGACACCCCGGCGGCACTTTTCGTTGACCATCTCAGTCAGGCCATGATCGAGGACAGCGAACTTGCCTCGTTACGGCGTGCCCTCGACACCATCATCGACATGGGGCTGCTGCAGGCAGAATTGCTCAAAGGTGTCATTCCCGGGAAGGCATCACCACAGGTTCTGCTCTCGCTCAGCCAACCCGCGCGCGAAAGTCTCGCGCGTCAACTCGATCACCATATTGCACAGACCCAAAAAGCCGTTGAAGCACGCTTAAGCAGCGCCAAGGCGCAGCAGCATGCACGGGTCCAACGCATCCAGTCGCAACAGGTCTTTTTGCTCGTTTGCCTCGGCCTGCTGATCATCCTGACCTTGCTCCTGGCTCAGCGTTACATGGTCAGCCCGCTCCGCCATCTGGTCGAAGCAGGCACCGCCATTGGCAGCGGCAAATATCACACCCGCGCCGAAATTTTCGGCGTTCGCGAAATTGCCGAGTTGGCCGGCACGCTCAACTGGATGGCGGATTCATTTCAGTCGGATCTCAAAGCTCGCGAGCGCGCTGAGCAACGCGCGCAGCAGACCGAACGCCGCCTGCGCCAGATCAACGAAGCCTCGCCAGGCGTCCTCTGGGAATTCCAGATCGACGACACTGGCCACGTGCAGTTGTCATTTGTCGGCGGCGCCTTTGAGCAGCTGTATTCGGTGCCGCGCGTGGCGGCGATGAGCGACGTGCGCGCGGTGCTTCAAAGCGTCCACCCGGATGAACGCCAGCGCGTTGTACAGGGCCTCAGGAAGGCCGCCGACGAGGACGCCGACTTCACCAGCGAACACCGCTCGCTGCGCCCCGACGGCAGCTACCGCTGGGTCCGCGCATACGGCAAATTTCACGAGCGCAGTGATCAGTTGCGGACCTGGACCGGCTTTTCGGTCGACATACAGGAACTGGTCGAGCTGCGCGCTCAACTGGAAACCGCGCTGGCAGCGGCGGAAGCAGGCAACCGCAGCAAGAGCGAGTTTCTGGCCACACTCAGCCACGAAATCCGCACACCAATGAATGCCATCCTGGGCATGACGCATCTGGCCCTGCAGAACGAACTGCCGCCGCGCCAGGAAGAGTATCTGCACCGTATAGATTCCTCGTCGCGGCTGCTCTTGCGCATCATCAACGACATCCTGGATGTATCCAAGATCGATGCCGGCCGCATGGATCTTGAACATCTGGAATTTTCTCTCGAGCAGCTGCTGGACAGCGTGAACGACGTCATCGCCGTCCGCGCGCAAGAGCAGAATCTACGCCTCAAACTGGACATTGCAGACGACGTGCCGCGCCTGCTGCTGGGCGATTCGCTGCGCCTGGGCCAGGTGCTGATCAACCTGCTGGGCAACGCCATCAAGTTCACCGAGCACGGCTACGTCAAATTGATCATTCGCTGCGTCGATTACACCGAAGGACGCGCCCGCCTGTACTTCGCTGTTGAAGATTCTGGCATCGGCATTGAGCCGGAAGCTCAAGCTCACCTGTTCGATGCCTTCACCCAGGCGGACAGCTCAACCACACGCCAGTACGGCGGCACAGGCCTGGGCTTGACCATCGCCCGTCAGCTGGTCCGCCTGATGGGCGGCGAGATTGCCGTCGACAGCACCCCTGGCGAGGGCAGCACCTTCTCATTCGAAGCGGATCTGGATGTCCCTGAGGACACCTTGCGCGCCATGGCAGAGCATGCCAGCTCACTGGGCGCCCTGAATTGTCTGGTGGTCGACGACAGTCGCTCGGCGCGCAAAGTGATTGTCTCGGCACTCAAACATTTTGGCTTTCGCGCTGAAGAAGCCCGCAACGGCGCCCAAGCCTTGCAGGCGGTGACCGAACGCGCCTTCGATATTGTTCTGCTCGATTGGCGCATGCCGGACATGGACGGACTGGAGACCGCGCGCCGCATCCAGGCCATTCCCGCCTTCAAAGGTCGGGTGATCATGATCACCAGCTACGGGCGCGAAGAACTCATGCGCGAACTGGAAGGTGACAGCGACGTCGACGCAGTGCTGCTCAAACCGATCAGCTCGCCAATACTGCTGGACACCATAGCCGCTGCACGTGATCCAAGCCGCCAGAAACTCTCGCAGCCCAATGACTTCGTTCCCATGCGCATACCGGAACTGGCCGGCAAGCACATCCTGCTGGCCGAGGACAATGCGATCGGGCGCGAATTGATGCAGGAGTTGCTCGACGCAACGCATGCCCGCCTGAGCATTGTTGCCAGCGGCGAAGAGGCCCTGGCCGCGTTCTCCGAAGATGATATCGATCTGGTCCTGCTGGACCTGCAACTGCCCGGAATGAGCGGCTGGGACACGGCCAAGGTCATCCGGGAAGAGCTTGAACGACGTGATGTTCCGCTCCTTGCGATGAGCGCAGACCCACGCCCGGAGACACGCAATCGCTGCCTCAATGAAGGCCTCAACGACTTCATCGCCAAACCGGTGGATGTCGGCCTGCTGTATGACAAGCTCGCAGAGTGGCTGGATGTTCATCCGACGGAAGACACCCTGATCGCCCGACCGCGTCGCCGGATTCCCAGCCTGCCCGGTGTCAACCTGGACGCCGGCCTGGCCCGGGCCAGTTTTAACGGCGAACTCTACCTGCGCCTGCTGAACGAACTGTGCGCGCGATTCGCAGCACTGCCGAACGAGCTCAGCCAGCTTATAGAAGGTGCTCAGTGGGCCGAGGTCAAAGCGCGGGTTCACGCGCTCAAAGGCGCCTCCGGCAATCTTGGCGCAAGCACGATCCGCAAGCATTGTGAAGCCGCCGAGCAGTACGCTGAGCGTGAAGACCGCAACGGCTGCCTGAGCATGATCCAAAAGCTGGACAGCGCACTCAACACCCTGCGCGAGGCCCTGCCCCAACCGGATGAGGAGCACAGCATTGTTGAGCCTCCGCCGCGCCCGGTGCTCGACCCGCAAGCGCTCGCATCGCTGCGTCAGCTTGTCGTTGCAGGTGACGCCACCGCCCGCCAGCGGGCCAAATCCTTCAGCGCTCCGCCCGGCCAGGACAAGCGCCTGCGCCAAATCCAGGAGCACCTGGACGCCTTTGCCTTTGAAGAAGCCGCCCAGCAACTCGACGAACTGGCCTCACATCTGTCATGACCAGCGATCAGAAAAAGCACACGGTGCTTGTTGTTGACGACACACCGCAGAACATCGAACTGCTGGTCGAGGTCCTGAAGGGCGACTATCGCGTCCAGGTCGCACGCAACGGCGAACGCGCACTCAGCCTGGCTGCCGGGGACGATCCTCCGCATCTGATTTTGCTGGACGTGATGATGCCCGGCATGGATGGCCAGGAGGTCTGCAAACGGCTCAAGGACAATCCCAAGACACGCGCCATCCCGGTGATCTTCATCACCGCGCGCAGCGAGGTCGAGGATGAGATCAACGGCTTCCGCCTCGGTGCCGTGGACTACATCACCAAACCGATCAGCCCACCAACGGTGCTGGCCCGGGTTAAAACACATTTGCTGCTGGCCCAGACCAAGTCGATGCTGGAACACGCCGTGCGCCAGCGCACTCTGCAGCTCAAGCGCACCAATGAAGCATTGCAGCAGGAAATCGGCAAACGCGAAGACGCCATAAAACGCGCCGAGCATCTGACCCTGTTCGATCAGCTCACGGCCCTGCCCAACCGACGCCAATTGCAGGAACGCATGCGTCATGAACTGGACGTGGCTCAACGCCAGGGCTTGCAGCTGTGCGTCGCACGGATCAATTTTGACCGTATGCAGATGCTCAACAATACGTTTGGCCCCAGCGTTGGCGATGCCGCGCTGGCGCTGGGCTGCCGTCGCCTCAAAGGGGTTCTTCAGCCCAACGATTTTCTGGCCCGCGACGAAGGCGACAGCTTCATAGCCATACTCAACCATGGCTGGACTGCGGCCGATCACGCACGCGACGATGGCCAACGCTTTGTGGCCGACATGCTGGCCCAGCTTGAGCGACCGATCAATCTAGGCGAACACCAGACCTCACTGAGCGCCAGTGTCGGCATGGTGGTGTTTCCGGATGATGCCTCCACGGCGGAGAAACTGCTGGCCCGGGCCCAGGCCGCAACCACGGTGGCCAAGTCACGCGCCCGCGGCAGTGTGGTGCCCTACGCACCACGCTATGGCGAAGACATCGCCAGCAAGTACAGCCTGGAAGGCAGCTTGCGCGATGCCTTGCGCAACGAGGATCTGGATATCCACCTGCAGCCGCAGGTTGAACTTAGCCGCAACCGCATGACCGGTGCAGAAGCCCTGGTGCGCTGGCCCGATGGTGAAGGCGGATTTGTCTCCAACGCCAAGTTCATCCCGATCGCCGAGGACGGCGGCCTGATTGTGCAGCTGGATCACTATGTCCTGCGCACCCTGTGCGCCCATGCGGTGAGCTGGGGCGCGGATCTGCCGCCAGGCTTTCGCCTCAGCTTCAACATGTCCGCGATCGGGTTTCAGGATCCGTACTGCGCCGAGAAGATCATGGAGATCATCGGTGATTCCGGTCTCGCACCCCATCGCTTCGAGCTTGAGGTCACCGAGCAAGCGGTGATGACCGATTTCTCCGCATCCATCGAGAAACTGATCCGCCTGCGTGATTACGGCATCGCCGTCTCGCTGGATGATTTCGGCACGGGCTACTCGTCACTGGCTTACCTGCAGCAGATGCCGCTGGACCGACTCAAAGTCGACCGCACCTTCATCCGCGAAGTCGAGACCAATGCCAAATCGGCAAGCATTGCGCGCGCCATTATCAAGCTGGCGCGCACACTCGGCCTGGACTGTTTGATGGAAGGGGTGGAAACCCAGGGCCAGCTGGAGTTTTGTCGCCTCAATGGCTGCCAGCACGTGCAGGGTTACCACCTATACCGCCCGGTTGCACCGGATGAGTTGATCAAGGTGGTGCACAACCACGCCAGCCGACGCTAGAGCCCGCCGTCTATAGGCCCAGCCCGGTGCGCTGCTCGGAAACCTCCCAAAGCCTTGCCGCGATATCACGGTTACGCGAGCGTCGATTCGAGCCCACCTTACGTGGGTAACCACGGGTTTGCTGAAAACCATCCGGGCCGATGTAATCACCACTGATCACGTCGGCGGCGGTGGCCGCATACATGCTGGGCAATGCGCCCCGGTCAGCCGGCTGGGCGAACAAGGTGTTTCCCAACCACATCACCGCGCGTTCGAGCGTGCTGTTCTTACGCTCAGCAGCAACGTATTGCAGGTGCGTATCGGAATACCCCGGGTGAGCCGCAGCAACCGTCACCGTGCTACCGGCCAGTCGCCGACCCAGTTCAAAGCTGAAGTACAGGTTGGCGATCTTGCTGTCGCCATACGCCTGCCAACGCCGGTACTTGCGCCGGGTCCAATCCAGGTCATCGAAGTCGAGCCCCGGAGTCCAGTTGTGGGCCATGCTGGATACGCTAACCACACGCGCTGCCGGGGCTTTGTTCAAGAGCGGCAGCAACCCGAGCGTCAACGCGAAATGGCCAAAATGGTTGGTGCCAATCTGCATCTCAAACCCATCCTCAGTCTGAGCGTAGGGCACCGCCATGATGCCGGCGTTGTTGATCAAGGTATCGAGTTGATCGGTACTGTCGAGAACCAGTTGCGTACAGGCCTTGACGCTGGCCAGTGAGGCGAGATCTAGACTCAGGATCTGCAAATCGGCTTGCGGAACATGCTGCAGGATCTGAGCCCGTGCGGCTTGCGCCTTGTCGGCGCTGCGACAGGCCATGAGCACGCGCGCGCCTGCAGCAGCCAGTGCCCGGCTGGTATGAAAACCCAGCCCGCTGTTGGCACCGGTCACCAGGATCGTCTTACCCTGCTGATTGGGAATATCGTGTTCGGTCCAGGCCATCACCCGCTCCTTCGCAAAAGGTCGTTATACCGGTTTCAACGAATCCGTGCAGTACACTGGCGCCCCTACTCGCAGACTGCTTTTCGTCAAAACCTGTGGCCATTCCTGAAAATTTTTTAATCCCTCTGCTCGCAGCTGGCGCCCTGCTCGGGCTAGGACTTCTGCTCCTCTGCCTGGTCTTGATCAAACGCCTGTTGAGCGCCCACGCGCAGGCCGCTGAGCGCACACGCCAGGTCGAAGAGCGACTGGTACAGACCTTGACCGTGCTGGAACATGGTGAGAAAAGCCAGAACCATCAAAACGAGCAACTCAGGGAGTTTCTGCTGCAACAGCTGGATCGCGCGCGCGGCCAGGCCCACGATGACATGAACAAGCTGTCGGAGCGCTTCGCCGACCTACGCACCGGTCTGGAACGGCGCATGGGCGACCTGCAGACGCAAGTGCTCGAACGCCTGGCCAGCGGAACGCAAAGCATGGGCAAGCAGGTTGCAGAGTCGCTGACCAATAGCACCGAACAGCTCACCAAGCAGGTCGAGAAGCTCACCCTGACGACCGACAATCGGCTCAAAGACATCAGCAATCAGGTCGATGAGCGGCTCAAGCAGGGCTTTGAAAAGACCACCTCGACGTTCACCGAAGTGGTCAAACGGCTGGCCTTGATTGATGAAGCCCAGAAACGCATCACCGAGCTGTCCACCAATGTGGTCAGCCTGCAGGAGATTCTCTCGGACAAACGCTCGCGCGGCGCCTTTGGTGAGGTTCAGCTCGAAGCTCTGGTCCGCAACGCCCTGCCCGATCAGCATGTGGAGTGGCAGTACACCCTGAGTAACGGTACCCGGGTGGACTGCCTGCTGCGCCTTCCGCCCCCCACAGGCGATGTGTGCATCGACGCCAAGTTCCCGCTGGAAAACTTCCAGGCCATGACTGACCCACAACGCGGCGAGCGTGATCGTCTGGAATCATCGCGCCGCTTCAAGCAGGACATCAAGAAGCACCTCAACGATATCGCTGATAAGTACATCATTCCCGATGAAACAGCGATTGGCGCCATCATGTTCGTGCCGGCCGAATCGATCTTCGCCGAAATCCACGCCCACCATGCCGATCTGGTCAAGCAGGCTCACGACCGTGGCGTCTGGATCTGCTCACCCAGCACGCTGATGGCGGTGCTGACCACCGCACGCGCGGTCCTGCGCGACGATGCGCTGCGCAAACAGGCCGGCAAGCTGCGCCAGTACCTGATCGAACTCAACACCGAGTTCGACCGCTTCCGCACCCGCATGGACAAGCTCTCACGGCACATCGAAAGTGCTCACGAAGAAACCCGTAAGGTGCACATCACAGCGGACAAGATCAGCAAGCGCTTCGCCGCCATTGAGCAGGTCCAGACCGACGCACCCGACGCCCTGCCCACTCACACCGGTGACGACTGAGCGGGTTTGAATCAGGTCACAAGCAAGCATAAAAAAAGCCCCGCATTGCGGGGCTTTTTTGAATCGAATCGTGCTTAGCGAATGTTCGCTGCCACACGCGGCATGTTAGAGGTGCGGAAGTGCTCCTCGCCAAAACTCTTGGTCGAGAACTCAGGCTCTTCGTTACTGCACTCCATGACCAGGTAGCGGCCGGACTGCAGGTCATACACCGTGCCAGCGGCCGGGCCGACGGCCTTGGTCCATGGCACCGTCACCTGATGGTATTCCTGAACCCGCCACAGATTGTCGCGGTTGTCGTAGATGTCCGCCTGCAGCGCCGTCCAGCTGTCTTCGTCAACGTAGAAAGTACGCCGTTTGTACAGGTGGCTGGTGTCATCCTTGACTTCGCTGTCGAGCACCCAGACGCGGTGCTTCTCGTAACGCGTATGCTCAGGATTGAGATGCCCCACCATGGTCATGTCTTCGTACTTCAGACGGCTGTCGCTGAGTTTGTGCGCGTTGTAAGGCACCAACATTTCGCGTTTGCCGACCAGCTTCCAGTTGTAGCGGTCGGTTGCACCGTTGAACATATCCAGCTGGTCATTGGTACGCAGACCATCCGCCCCGGTACCCGGGTTGTCATACGCCACATTGGGTGCGCGGCGGGTACGACGCTGACCTGGGTTGTACAACCAGGCACGACGGGCTTCAGCCACCTGGTCCATGGTTTCGTGAACCAGCAAGACCTGACCAGCCTGACGCGGCGGTGCTGTCGTCACCTGCAGGAAGTAGACGATCACATTGTTGAGATCTTCCGTTTTGATGCCGTCCTGCGAATACGAGAAGTACACGTCTTCACGCAGCTTGTAGGGCACGAAACTGCCGCTGGTCTGAACCGCAAGCTGGGTGTTGTAACGGGTCACACTCTGACCGCGATAACGCGTCTTGTGGTTCCAGATCACTTCCTTGCCGGACTGAGGAATCGGGAACGGAATACCCGTCACCGCATTGACCAGGCTTTCACCACCGTTGGCCAATTCGGCGTTCACGGCGTTGCGTTTGGTTGCGGCGTAGACAAAATCCGGAGCCAGCGCGGTACGGCGCGACGGATAGACCGGCATTTTGAAAGTCTCGGGGTACTGCTTGAACATGGCTTTCATGCCAGGCGTCAACAGCTCGGCATATTGGTCCATGTTGTCTGCGGTGATCACGTACAGCGGTTTGTCCGCACCACCCACATCTTTATACGTTTCAGAATGGCGCTGGGTGCCATCAAGCTTGACCTCGATGTTCATGCCCCCATCCCAGGCCGGGATCGAGCCATCTGCATTGCCAGCTTTTTCACCCCCAAGCGGCATCAGATCCTTGCCCAGCCGATCGGCTTCGCTGGCCGATACCTTGGCCTGCGCAGACAGGCTCAAACTGCCGCAAACTGCGGCGATGGTGACGGCCGCCAGACCGATTCGGGCTCTGGTCATAATGTGTCTCCTGTGTCTCTCACATCAAAGTGCGTATTGTGGCGCAAGACTAAAACAAACAGTAGTCGAATTCAGCCTTTACGCCTCAAAAGTCGTCATTGTCGTAACCCAGACGCTCAAGCAGGCCGTCAAGTTCCTCAAAAGTGTGGAATTTGATGGTCATGTCGCCACGCCCGCGCGCATCGCCGCGCAGCTCGACCTTATTGCCCAGCAACTCGGTCAATCGTCGCCCCAAGCGCTTCCACTCGGCATCATTGCCCTCATGCAATGGCTGTGCCGTGCGCTGACGCAAACGCGCTTCGAGCGTGCGCACCGACCACTGATGGCGAGCTGTTTCAGCCGCCCAATGAGATTGATCACGCGCTGGCAGCGTTGCCAGAGCACGCGCATGCCCCATGCTTAGCTCACCTGCGTTTACACGCTCCTGCACCGCCTCGCACAAATTCAGCAGACGCAGGAAATTGGTCACATACACACGCGATTTGCCAATACGGTCCGCCGCCGCCGCGTGGGTCAGCTCCAACCGCGCCGACAATTCCTTAAGACCGTGGGCGGTTTCCATCGGGGTCAGCGATTCACGCTGCAGGTTCTCGATCAGACCGAGTACCACCGCCTCCTGGTCGTCCACATCGTCGCGGACAATCGCCGGAATATCGTGCAGCCCCGCACGTTGCGCGGCGCGCCAGCGACGCTCACCGGCCAGCAGCTCATAAAGCCCGTCGCCGATGCCGCGCACCACCACCGGCTGAATCAAGCCGGCCGAACGAATCGATTCGGCCAGATCATCCAGCGCATCCGGGTTGAAGATTCGCCGCATCTGAGCCTTGCCGGGGCGAATCAGATCGAGCGGCAGCCGGACGACTTGGCTACCGGCCGCTGTGTCATAATTCATCGTTTCAATTATGCGTTACAACGCCGACGTGGAACACCAATATCTCGAGATTCTCAAGGCTCTGGGCGAAGACCCTGAACGCGACGGCCTGCGCGACACGCCCAAGCGGGCGGCCGCCGCCATGCAGTTCCTGACCAGCGGTTACACCCAAAAGCTGGAAGACATCGTCAATGACGCCATTTTCGAATCCGAAATGGACGAAATGGTCATCGTGCGCGACATCGAGATGTATTCGCTGTGCGAGCACCACCTGTTGCCATTCACCGGCCGCTGCCACGTCGCTTATCTGCCAGCCGGCAAGGTCATTGGCCTGTCCAAAATCCCACGCATCGTTGATATGTTCGCCCGACGACTGCAGATTCAGGAAGGCCTGACGCGCGATATCGCATTGGCTGTTGAGCAGGTCACCGGCGCCCGCGGTGTCGGCGTGGTGATCGAGTCACGCCATATGTGCATGATGATGCGCGGCGTGGAAAAGCAGAACTCAAGCATGATGACATCCATGATGCTGGGCGCATTCCGCGAAGACCCGCGCACCCGCGGCGAATTTCTGAACCTGCTTAATTGCGGCCAGCGCTAATACACAACGCTGGGTAACCAGGTTGCCAGCGCCGGCCAAAGCGCGAGCAGGATCAGCATAGCGACCTGAATCGCGATAAACGGCACAACCCCGCGATACAGCTGTGTGGTGGTCAGTTCCGCCGGTGCCACACCGCGCAGGTAGAACAAAGCAAAACCGAACGGCGGGGTCAGAAACGAAGTCTGCAGGTTGATGGCCATCATGACACCCAACCACACCGGATCCAGACCCAGCTGCAACAGCACGGGCCCGACGATCGGCACCACCACGAAGGTGATCTCGATAAAGTCGAGAATAAAGCCGAGCAGGAACATCAGCAGCATCACGCACAGCATGGCGCCGAAAGCACCACCCGGCAGCGATGTCAGCAAGGTGTGCACGTGCTCATCCCCACCATAGGCGTTGAAGACCATGGAAAACAGGGATGCGCCGATGAAAATCAGAAACACCATGCTGGTGATCTTTGCCGTTTGCTCCCCGGCGCTCTTCATGGCCTGCAGATTGAGCTGACCACGCAGCGCAGCCAGCAGCAGGGCTCCGCAAGCGCCAACGGCAGCGGCCTCGGTCGGGGTGGCGAAACCCAGCATGATCGAACCCAGAACCGCGATAATCAGCATCAAGGGCGGCACCAGCCCGCGCATCATTTGCGACCACAAGGCCGCTCCGCGCACACAGTCTTGCGCTGCCGGCGCAGGCATCAGCTGCGGCTTCACGGCGGCCAGAATAAACAGGTAGACCACATAAGCGCTGACCAACAGCAACCCTGGGACCAGCGCACCGACGAAAAGATCGCCCACCGAGACCGTTTGCAGGCTGAAAATGCCTTGGGCCAGCTGTGCCTGCTGATAGGCCGATGACAGCACGTCGCCAAGCAGCACCAGGATGATCGAAGGCGGAATGATCTGACCCAGCGTCCCGGCGGCAGCAATCGTGCCACTGGCCACGGCGGGGGAATAACCACGCTTGAGCATGGTCGGCAGCGAGAGCAGGCCCATGGTCACCACCGTGGCGCCGACAATACCCGTAGACGCCGCGAGCAAGGCCCCGACCAGAACCACGGACACGCCCAGCCCACCCCGCAGACGCCCGGCCAAAGCTGCCATGGAATCCAACAGTTCTTCAGCCAGCTTGGCCTTTTCCAGCACCACGCCCATCAGCACGAACAGCGGCACCGCAACCAGGGTCTGATTGTTCATGATGCCGAACAGGCGGCTGGGAAAGGCCAGCAGCTCACTCGATTCGATCAAACCCAGCGTGGTGCCGAACAGTGCAAACCACAAGGCCACGCCCGCCAGCGTCAGGGCCACCGGGTAGCCCAGCAGCAAAACACCACAGACCGCCAAGAACATAAGCAGGGCGATCATGCCGGGGCATCCTCAGCGTTGCCGCGCCAGCTCTGCCATGCCAGCGCGGCCTGCAAAACACCTTGCAAAATCATCTGCAGCGCAAACAGCAGGATCAGGCTTTTCAACAGGTAGACCGCGGCAAGACCACCGGGCTCGGCGGAGGCCTCACGCCGCAACCAGGCCTGACCGACGTACTCCCAGCTGATCAACAGCACGAACAACATCACGGGCAACAGCAGCAAAAGGCTGCCCGCCAGATTGACCAGGGCCCGGCGACGCGCCGACCAGCGTGAGTAGAAGATATCGACACGAACATGGCCATCGGCGGCCAATGTGGTGGCCGCAGCGCAGAGCAGGACAAAGGCATGCAGATAGACCACCAGCTCCTGCGCGGCAATCGACCCTGTCGAAAAGCCGTAACGCGCAACCACGATGGCAAAACCGAGCAGGGCCATCAGCAAGCAAGCCCAGGCGGCCAAGGTAAAGAGCACGCGGTTGCCACGCTCCAGCACCCGTAACACGCTCAACAGCGCTGTCATCCCGGCCACTGCGGCGTGCGCTGCCGGTGCGCAAGCAAAATGCGCTCAAATTCAGCCGGGTCCTTGCTGTACGTCAGCTCGCCAGCCCGAGGGAAATGCCAATCCAGCAATCTCGAGACCCAAAAGCGCAGTGCTGCGCGACGTAACTGCCCTGGCCAAGCCTGGCATTCCGCCTCCGAAAACGCCCGCTCCTGCGCATAGGCGCCAACCAGCGCATCGTAGACCGACGCGTTGAAGCACCCTTCGGCGTTGATCGCCCAGTCGTTAACGCACACCGCCACATCGTAGGCCCAGGCATCGTTGCAGGCGTAGTAGAAGTCGATAAGTCCGGTCAGGCGCGGGCCATCAAACAACGCGTTGTCGCGAAAAAGGTCCGCATGAACCACACCGCCAGGTAAGGCGGACTGGTCCACGCGAGCCTGGTAGGCCACTTCATCCTGCAACAATGCGAGCTGCTCTTGCGGCAGCTTGTCGTGCAGCTCCTTGAGCGCGGGCGTCCACCAGGATGGACCGCGGCAGTTAGGCCGCTGGGCAGGGAAATCAGCCGCAGCTTTGTGCATTTTGGCCAGCACCGTACCCAGCGCAGCAGCCTGCTCCGGGCTGGGTTGATCCACCCCGCGCCCTGACAGACGTTCGACGATGGCCGTAGCACGACCATTCAGCGTACCGAGCACCTCGCCATCACGTCGCGGCATTGGGCGCGCACTGGGAATACCGGCACGCGAAAGGTGGTCCATAACGCCAAGAAAGTAAGGCAGGTCAGCAGCCGGCGTGCGTTCAAACAGGGTCAGTACAAACTCGCCGTGGCTGGTGGTGAGAAAGAAATTGGTGTTCTCAATTCCTTCTTCAATTCCCTTGTAACCGACGAGTTCACCGAGCTCATATGCATTGAGATAACTGCGTAACTCGGATTCGGAGACGGGCGTAAAGACGCTCATTCGGCCTGCCAGGCGGTGAAAAACGCGCAATGATAGCGCAGCGTCAACGCGCCCCGCACGGCGGGGTGGTCAGCGGCGCCAGAAGGCCGGTGTAAACAGCACCAGTAACGTGAAGATTTCCAGACGGCCAAGCAACATGGCAAAAACCAACACCCATTTGGCCGGATCCGGCACGCTGGCGAAGTTTTCAGCCACCTCGCCAAGACCAGGCCCAAGGTTGTTCAAACAGGCTGCCACCGCCGAAAACGCGGTGACCTGATCCAGGCCGAAAGCCATCAGCAGCAACAGCATCATGGCGAACAGGGCAACGTAGATCGAGAAAAACCCCCAGACAGCTTCGACCACATGCCCAGACACGGCACGGTGCCCGAGCTTGACCGGATACTCCGCCGCCGGATGAATCAGGCGCGCAACCTCGCGTTGCCCTTGCTTGACCAGCAACAGCACCCGAATGACTTTCATGCCCCCAGCCGTGGAAGCGGCGCAACCGCCAATGAAACTGATAAAGATCAACAGCACTGGCAAAAACGAAGGCCATAGCGAAAACGGCGCGGACGAAAAGCCCGTGGTTGTCCCTGTCGAAACCACCTGGAACACCGCCTTGAGCACGGTGGTGTCAAAGCTTGCGTAAGTCCCCGCCAACCACAAGGTCACAATGGCAATAACGCTGACCAGGGCCAGAATCAACACCATGCCAACGGCTTCCGGATCACGCAGGTAAACCATCAGACTGGTGCTGCGCCAGGCCGCAAAATGCAAGGCGAAGTTGCACGCCGAAAGCACCATGAAGGCCACCGCAAGGGCCTCGATCAGCGGATTGTTGAACCACGCGATACTCGCATCGTGGGTCGAAAAACCACCGATGGCGACCGTTGAAAACGCATGCCCGATGGCATCAAAGACCGACATGCCTGCCAGCCAGTAGGCCAGACCACAGAGCAGAGTCAGGCCAAGGTAAATGAACCACAAGGCCTTGGCCGTCTCGGTGATACGCGGGGTCAGCTTGTTGTCCTTGACCGGACCGGGCATTTCAGCACGATACAACTGCATGCCCCCGACCCCGAGCATGGGCAGAATGGCCACGGCCAGGACCACGATCCCCATGCCGCCCAGCCACTGCAACTGCTGACGGTAGTACAACAAGCCGCGTGGCATGGCGTCGAGGCCGCTGAGCACAGTCGAACCGGTCGTGGTCAGCCCGGACATGGATTCGAACACCGCGTCAGTCCACGACAGACCAAAGCTGTCGCCGACCAGAAATGGCACGCAGCCGAACATCCCCAGCACCACCCAGAATGAGCAGACGATGAGAAACCCGTCGCGCAGACGCAGATCGGCGCGCTGACGGCGCACCGGCAGCCAGATCAGCAAACCGGTGATGATAGTGACCGCAAAAGCGTCAACAAAACGGTGCACCGGCTCATGCGAGAGCAATGCCACGGGCACCGGGGTGAGCATGGTCACCGAAAACATCATCAGCAAGATGCCCAGCACGCGCTGAACCGCGACGTAGGGATGACGCCACTGCCAGTGGCGCACGGCTGACAGCAACGGGTTGCTCACAGAAAGGTGATACCGACCTGAAACAGGCGTTCGACCTGCGGCGTGTAGCGCTTATCAACCATGAACACAATGACGTGATCTTCGGATTCGATCACCGTGTCATGGTGCGCAATGATGACCTTATCCCTGCGCACGATGGCGCCCACGCTGGCCCCCTGTGGCCACTTGATCTCATCGATGCGCCGCCCCACCACCTTGGAGGAACGCTGGTCACCATGGGCCACGGCCTCAATCGCCTCCGCCGCACCGCGACGCAGACTGTGCACGCGCACCACGTCTCCGCGACGCACATGTGACAGCAAAGCACTGACCGTTGACTGCTGCGGCGAAATCGCGATGTCCACGTCGCGATCTTCAACCAGGTCAAGATAAGCCGGTCGATTGATCAGCGAGAGCACGCGGGTCGCGCCCAACCGTTTGGCCAGCATCGCCGAGAGAATGTTGGCCTCGTCATCGTTGGTGACCGCGCAGAACACATCGGCATGCTCAATGTTCTCTTCGATCAACAGGTTTTCGTTGGCCGCATCACCGGCCAGCACGATGGTGTTGTTAAGACGCTCGGACAAATACCGCGCGCGTTCACGGTCGCGCTCGATCAAACGCACCCGGCAGCGCGACTCCAGCGCCTTGGCCAGGCGCAGGCCGATGTTGCCGCCGCCAGCCAGCAACACCCGCTTGACCGGCTTGTCGATGCGACGCATCTCCGACATCACCTTGGAGATGTCCTCACGCGCGGCCACGAAAAACACTTCATCGCCGGCCTCAACCACGGTGTCGCCTTCCGGCATGATCGGCTTTCCACGCCGATAAATCGCCGCCACGCGGCTGTCCACATTGGGGATGTGTGCAGCCAGTTCACGCAGCTCCTGCCCGACCAGCGGCCCACCAAACAAGGCCTTAACGCCCACCAGACGAACCCGGCCATGCGCGAAATCCACCACCTGCAGGGCACCGGGGTATTCGATCAGGCGGGTGATGTAGTCGGTCACCAGCTGCTCGGGGCTGATCTGCATGTCCACCGGCATCGCGTCCGGCGCAAACAGCATGCCGCCATTACGCTGATATTCCGCCGCACGCACACGCGCAATCTTGGTCGGCGTGTGGAACATGGAGTACGCGACCTGACAGGCCACCAGATTGGTTTCGTCCGAGTCGGTCACGGCGATCACCATGTCCGCATCATCAGCGCCGGCTCGCGCCAGCACATCCGGGTACGAGGCAAAGCCAGCAACCGTGCGGATGTCGAGCCGATCCTGCAGCTCCTGCAACAAGGCGCTGTTGGTGTCGACAACGGTAACGTCGTTGTTCTCACCCGCAAGGTTTTCCGCCAGTGTGGAACCCACTTGGCCGGCCCCGAGAATAATAATTTTCATAGTGCTGACGGCCGGCGCGACACCAGCCTCGGGCAACTTTTGACTAGCAATGCTGCGTTCACGATGCCGTCAGGGGTCCTTGATCAAACGCGCAAAGTAAAAACCTTCGTAAGGCGCCTGCGGCGCCACGCGCCAACCATACTCGCTTGCCTGACCGAACGGTAGGCTCAAGGCCTGCAAGCGCGCCTCTGGCTGCTCATTAAGGAACCCGGCGACAACCGCATCATTTTCCTCGCTCAAAATGGAGCAGGTGCAGTACAGCAGCACGCCGCCCGGCGCCAGCCACGACCAGGCACGCTGCAACATCTTGAGCTGACGTGCGGCGAGCTGCGCCACGTCCTGCTCACGCCGTAACCATTTGATGTCCGGGTGGCGGGCAATCACACCCGTGCCAGAGCACGGCACGTCCAACAGGACGCGGTCATACTCGCCGGCCCAATCGCCCGGTTCCAGCATATCGCCGCTCATACAACGCGCCTGCAATCCAAGACGCTTGAGGTTGTCTTCAATCCGCGCCACGCGCGCCGGCTCGATATCCAGCGCCGTGCACACGATGTCAGGACACAGCTCAAGCATGTGCGCGGTTTTGCCACCGGGCGCAGCACAGGCATCAAGCACGCGTTGCCCGGACTGCAGCTGCATCAAATGCGCGGCCGCCTGTGCCGAGGGCCCCTGCACAGAAAGCCCACCATCGGCATAACCCGGCAGTTCGGCCAGTTCACGCGACTGCGCCAGCACAACGCCATCGGATTGCACGACATCGCTGCCCAGCGACTGTGCGCTGTCATCAGACAATGCCGTCAACCACTGCGCTCGCGACGATTTCTGCCGGTTGATCCGCAGACACAAGGCCGGATCCTGATTCAACTGATCGAGAATTTCGCCCGCACGATCACCCCAGTCGCGAGTGATCCGCGCCACCATCCAACCCGGAAAAGAGTGCTGCTCGGCCAAGCCCTGCGGCGCGGCGGGCGCTTCGCGCAGGCGACGGCGCAAGATGGCATTGACCAAACCACGCAGGCGCTTGGGTGCGACCTCGACCGTTGAATTGACCGCTGCGTGCGTTGCCACATCGGCCAAGTCAATCTGCGCAGCGCCCAGCCACAAGAGATCCAGCACGCCGCGGTCTTTGGTCGGGCGTTGCAGATAAGCCTGGATCTGTTGTTCGAGTCGCCGTCGGTGGCGCACCGCATGAACGGCCAGGCGACGCGCAAAAGCGCGATCACGTGGCGAAAGCTTACTGATACCCGCCTGACTCAGTGCATCGGGCAGGTTACGCCCTGTATTGAGCAGCGACAGGGCTTTGAGCACCACCTGGCGGGAGTCAGTCAAAACAGCGCTCCGACAGATCGCGACCACGCGCAGCTTCAGCCACGCTCATGCGCCGGGCGCCAGGAAACTGAATCTGATTGAGGCGCAAGGCACCCTGGGCACAGGCAATCGTCATCGTGTCTGAAACCTCAACAATCGTGCCTGGCGCGGCCTCACTGTGCGCCAGCACCTCAACCAGGCCGGCCAGCTTGACGGCCTGGCCATCGAGCGCCGCAAAGCAGCCGGGCCAGGGATCAAAAGCCCGCAGCTTGAGGGCCAGTTCGGTCGCCGGGCGGGAAAAATCCAGCCGGCCGTCATCCTTACTCAATTTGTGCGCATAGGTGGCCAGCGCATCGTCCTGCTCCTGGGCTTGCAGCTGATCCAGGGTTGCCAACCAGCCGGGCAAGCACTGCGCCCCGCGCGCCATCAGCGCATCGTGCAGCAGGCCACCGGTCATGTGCGCATCGATTTCCAGGGACTCGCAGGCCAGAACCGGTCCGGTATCCAGCCCGGCTTCCATCTGCATCAGGCACAGCCCGGTGCGCGTGTCACCGGCTTCAATGGCGCGCTGTATCGGCGCCGCACCGCGCCAGCGCGGCAGCAGCGAAGCATGCAGGTTGACGCAGCCGCGGGCCGGAATATCCAGCACCGCCTGGGGCAAAATCAGCCCATAGGCGATGACCACCATCAGATCGGGCTTAAGCGCCGCGAGTTCGGCCTGGGCCTCAGCCTGCTTGAGCGAAGGCGGCTGATACACCGGCAAATCATGCGCCAGCGCCACCTGCTTGACCGGACTGGGGCTCAGCTTGCGTCCACGCCCGGCCGGTCGATCCGGCTGGGTGTAGACCGCCACCACATCCAGATCGTCATGCCCCAGCAAGGCCTGCAACGGGCGGGCGGCGAACTCCGGCGTGCCGGCAAAAACAATACGCATGGGGGTGCCTTCAGACGCGACCAGCGCGCAGATCTTTTTCGAGCTTCTTGCGGATACGTTCGCGCTTCAGGCGCGACAGATAGTCGACGAACAGCTTGCCATCCAGGTGATCGATTTCATGCTGTATGCATTGCGCGAACAGACCGTCCACTTCCATCTCGATCGGTTTGCCATCCTTGTCCAGAGCGCGGAAGCGCACCACGTCGTAGCGTTTGACCTTCTCGTACGCACCCGGCACCGACAGGCAACCTTCCTCGACATCACAAAGGTTCTCGCCACCGATGATTTCCGGGTTGATCAGCACCAGCGGCTGATCATGATTGGCGGACACGTCGACCACGGTAAAACGGTGCGGAATTCCAACCTGCGTTGCAGCCAGACCTACGCCCGGCGCAGCGTACATGGTCTCGAACATGTCATCGAAGGTTTTCCACAATTCACGATCCACGCGATCCAGCGGTTTGGCAATCTCGCGCAGGCGAGGATCAGGGAACTTCAGAATCGGCATTTGCGACATGAGCGCTGACTCTTTGATTTTTCGGTAATGCTGATAAAGTTAGCCCCGGACTTTGGGGGCATCAGCGAGAGGGGAACCGTGGGAAAGTATAAAGGCTTAGCGCAATATCGGCTGACGTTGGTTTTGCTGGCCGTTTGTGCCTTGCTGGCGCCCGCTGCCGTGGTTCACGCTCAGGAAGGCCCTGAACTCAACCCGGACGTGCCCCTGGAATATGTCGTCAAGCGTGGCGACACGCTGTGGGACATCGCCGAATATTTTCTGCGCGACCCGTGGCTGTGGCCGGAGTTGTGGAACGCCAACCCGCAGGTTGAAAACCCGCATCTGATCTTCCCCGGCGAGGTGCTCTATCTGGTCTGGGTGGATGGTCGCCCACGTCTGCAGCGCGAGCCGCCGGAACCGCGCAACCTGGTGCGCGTCCGCCCGCAGATTCGCAGCACCCCACTGGAAGCGGCAATTCCAACCATTCCTCTGGACGAGATCCTGGCCTTCCTCAAAGGGCCACGCGTCATCGATTCAGACACCTATGAAGATGCACCGCATATCGTGGCCTTTGGCGACAATCGCTTGCTCGGCAGCGACGAAGCGGATGCCTACGTGCGCCACGCCGACGAAGCCAACGGCTATCAGTACGCCGTGGTACGCAAGGGGCAGGTTTACCGTGACCCTGACACCGGCAAGTTGCTCGGTTACGAAGCTATCCCGGTGGCCACGGCCGACATCCAGCGCTTCGAAAAGGTTTCGCATGCGCGCTTGAGCGAAAGCAATCTGGAAGTGCGCGAACTCGACCGCCTGATGCCGCAGGCCTACAGCGATTTCCGCACTGATTTCTATCCACATGCGCCGACTGAAAACATCGAAGGGCGGATTATTGCGGTGTATGACGGCGTCAGTCAGATCGGTCAGTACCAGATCGTGACGCTGAATCGCGGCAGCAAGCACGGCATTGAAGCCGGCCATGTGCTGCGCGTCATGCAGGCTGGGGAAAAGATCCGTGACCCCAAGAGCTCGCGTCTGGCACCCAAGATTCAACTGCCCGACGTCGATGCTGGTCACCTGATGGTGTTTTTGACCTATGAAGACCTCAGCTATGGCCTGATCATGCGCGCCACACGGCCCATTCACATTCTGGACAAGGTTGTAAACCCTGTCCCGGGCGCCTGACCGACAGGAACTCGAAGCCTGGCTCAGGCTGCTGACCTCGCCGGGCCTGGGCCCGGCTCATCTGCGCCGCCTGTGTGACACCTTCGGCGGCGCACAAGCCATACTCGCGGCCCCGCGCAGCCGGCTTGAGAGCTTGCGCCTCAAGGCCGAAACGCTCGACTACTGGCGTGCACCTGACCCAGCCCCCTTGCGCCACGCCCAGAGTTGGCTGGATCAGCCAGGTCACCAGCTGATCCTGGATGCTGACCCGCGCTACCCTGCTCGCCTGCGCGATTTGAATGACGCGCCACCAGCGCTTTTCTATCTGGGCGATCCTGATCTGTTCAACGTGCCGCAGCTGGCCATGGTTGGCAGCCGCAACCCCACTCCCGCAGGGCTGCGCCATGCTCGCCAGTTTGCCCAGCACCTTGCCGGGCAAGGCCTGGGCATCACCAGCGGCTTGGCTCTTGGCGTTGACGCCGCGGCACACCAAGGCGCACTGGAGGCACAGGGCATGACCTTGGCCATTACCGGCACCGGCCTGGATCGCGTCTACCCGGCCAGCAATCAGGCCTTGGCCGAGCGCATTCGCGATCATGGTTTGATCATCAGCGAGTTTCCACCAGGCACCCCGGCGCGGCGCGATCATTTCCCACGGCGCAATCGTCTGATTGCCGCGCTCAGCCTGGGCACCCTGGTTATCGAAGCAGCCCTGCGCAGCGGCTCCCTGATCACCGCACGGCTGGCTGGCGAGCTCGGCCGCGAGGTCTTCGCCATGCCCGGCTCAGTCGACAACCCGCTGGCGCGCGGCTGCCATCGGCTGATCCGCCAGGGCGCCAAACTGGTCGAAACCGCTGACGACATCCTGGAAGAATTGGGCCCATTGTTGGATAATGTCAGCAAGGTCCCGTCGAGTTCGCCTCGCGAGGCCCCACCTGATGTTCACGACAAGGACTATCAGCACTTGCTGAAGCACCTCGACAATGCACCACGAAGCATTGATGAGCTGGTCGAACACACTGGCCTGGCCGTGGACGCCGTTTCCTCCATGCTGCTAATCCTGGAACTGCGCGGTGACGTCGCTATGGCGCCCGGCGGCGGTTACCAGAAATGCCGGCCCTGAATGCAACCCAAAGAATCCATACTCGACGTTCTGCTGTATCTGTTCGAAAACTACTTCGACGATGATCTGGAACCGGTCACCGACCAGACCACGCTGGAAACCGAGCTGGAAGCCGCTGGCTTCCCGCGCGAGGAAATCGAGCACGCCTTTGATTGGCTGGCTGATCTGGAAGAGCACCGCGAGCGCAGCCACTTCACGGCCCAGGATTCGATTCGCGTGTTTGCCGATTCGGAAATGCTGCGCCTGAACACCGACTGTCGCGGTTTTCTGTTGCATGTGGAACGCCTGGGCATCCTCAGCGCCGAAGCCCGCGAAACCGTCATCGACCGCCTGCTTGCCCTCAACGACGAGGACATCGGCGAAGATCAGGCCAAGTGGGTCATTCTGATGGTTTTGTTCGCCCAGCCCGGCGAGGAAGACGCCTTCCAGCGCATGGAAGACCTGGTCTACGACCCACAGGGTCAGTGGATGCACTGAGCCTGCTCGCAGGCCACACGCACAGCCTCACCAAGCGGTCAAAGCGGCCTGTTGCGCAGTCGCAAGCGCACTCATCGGCGGGCCGATGCGGCGACGAAAAGATTTGACTTGTCCGGGCGGCTTTGTTCAAGTTGCGCCCCTTCAGCCCATTCTTACGAGCAGCCCAACCCGGCATGAGCCGCAATCTTGTCATCGTCGAGTCGCCGGCCAAGGCGACCACCATCAAGAAATACCTGGGACCGGATTACGAGGTTCTGGCGTCCTACGGACATGTCCGCGATCTGGTGCCCAAAGAAGGCGCGGTTGATCCCAGCCACGACTTTGCGATGCGCTACGAGGTCATCGAGCGCAACGAAAAGCATGTGCGCAAGATCTCCGACACGCTGAAAAAGGCAGACCAGCTGCTGCTCGCAACTGACCCTGATCGCGAAGGCGAAGCGATCTCCTGGCATCTGCTGGAACTGTTGCGCGAGCGCGGCCTGCTCGACAACAAATCAGTCAAACGCGTGGTCTTTCACGAGATCACCAAATCGGCCGTGCAGGATGCCGTAGCCCACCCGCGTGATGTGTCGTCCGACCTGGTCGATGCCCAGCAGGCCCGCCGCGCACTCGACTATCTGGTCGGCTTCAACCTCTCGCCGCTGCTGTGGCGCAAGGTGCAGCGCGGGCTTTCGGCAGGTCGCGTGCAGAGCCCGGCGCTGCGCTTGATCGTCGAGCGCGAGCAGGAAATCGATGCGTTCGTACCGCGTGAGTACTGGAAGATCATCGCCGAGCTGAGCAAGGCACAGCAGACCTTTGAAGCCAAGCTGAGCCAGCTGGATGGCGACAAGGTCGAGCAGTTCACCATCACCGATGGCGAGACCGCACGCAGCGCGCGCGACCGCTTGCTCAGCGCGGCCAACGGTGCCCTGAGCGTTCGCGATGTCGAGCGCAAGCAGCGCCGCCGCAACCCGGCGCCGCCGTTCACCACCTCCACCCTGCAGCAGGAAGCCGCGCGCAAGCTGGGCTTTTCCGCCAAGCGCACCATGCAGACCGCGCAGCAGCTCTACGAGGGCGGTATCCAGATTGATGGCGAGCGGGTCGGCCTGATCAGCTACATGCGTACCGACTCGGTCAATCTATCCAACGATGCGATTGCCGACATCCGCGAGCTGATCGGCAAACAGTTCGGCGACAAGGCCCTGCCTGACGAGCCGCGCCGCTACAAATCAAAATCCAAGAATGCCCAGGAGGCGCACGAGGCGATTCGCCCGACCTCGGCCGCACGCCATCCTGACCAGGTCACCAGCCAGCTGACACCCGACCAGGCCAAGCTGTACCGCCTGATCTGGCAGCGCGCCGTGGCCTCACAGATGATGCACGCGGTGTACGACATGGTCGGCGCCAACCTGGCTGCGGGCGACGTTGGGGTGTTCCGCGCCACCGGCTCCACCCTGGTCGAGCCCGGCTTCATCGCGGTCTATCTGGAAGGTCGCGATGATGCCGATGACGACGACAAGGACACCAAGCTGCCCGAGCTCAAGGAAGGCGAGCGCATCGACCTGAGCGAGATTCTCAGCACCCAGCACTTTACCGAGCCGCCGCCGCGCTACTCGGAAGCCTCGCTGGTCAAGACCCTGGAAGAATTCGACATCGGTCGTCCGTCGACCTATGCCAGCATCATTTCGACGCTGCTCAATCGCGAATACGTGATCCTCGACAACAAGCGCTTCAAGCCCACCGATGTGGGCAAGATCGTGAACCGCTTCCTGACCCAGCATTTCGAGCGCTACGTCGATTACAAATTCACCGCCAATCTCGAAGATGAGCTGGATGCGGTATCACGCGGTGAGCGCGACTGGATTTCGCTGCTCAACGAATTCTGGGACCCGTTCTCCAAAACGGTGGAAGAAAAAGCCGACATCCCACGCGAGGAAGTTGCTGCCGCCCGTGTGATCGGCACCGATCCGGTCTCCGGCAAGCCGGTCTCGGTGCGCCTGGGACGCTTCGGCCCGTTCGTGCAGATCGGCACCCGCGAGGATGAGGACAAGCCCAAGTTCGCCGGCCTGCGCCCCGGCCAGAGCATGGACAAGATCACGCTCGATGAAGCGCTGGAGCTGTTCAAGCTGCCACGTGAAGTCGGCACCATGCCCAGCGGTCACAAGATCAGCGCCAACATCGGGCGGTTCGGTCCGTATCTGCGCTATCGCGATCCGGACGAGAAGAAAGACAAGTTCGTCTCGCTCAAGGAAGACGATCCTTACACCATCGGCGAGGAACGCGCGCACGAACTGATCGAGGCCAAGATCAAGGCCGACAAGGAAAAGATCATTCGCGTGTACGCCGAGGAAGGCATCCAGATCCTCAAGGGACGCTGGGGGCCTTACATCACCGATGGCGAGAAGAACGCGCGCATTCCCAAGGATGTTGAAGTCGATGATCTCGACCTCAGCGCCTGCCGCGAACTGCTGGCCAAGGCGCCGGAGAAGAAAAAACGCGGTGGCGCAAAGAAAAAATCCCCGGCAAAATCTGCAGCCAAGAAATCCAAAGCGGCGGCCAAATAGGCTGCCGACAGGGCTCCAGCACACAGCAGCATCCGGCAATGAGCACTCCCGTATTCGCGGCCTCACGGCGCGCGCACGAGGCATAAAGTAAGCGTTGTGGCCACACCGACCGGCGATTGGCAAACTTTCAGGGCTGCCCGCGCACTGCGCAGCGGCGGCCTCGTGGCATACCCGACCGAAGCGGTGTGGGGCCTGGGTTGCGACCCCGCCAATGACCAGGCGCTGGCGCGTCTGCTCAACCTCAAACAGCGCCCCTGGCAGAAAGGCCTGATCCTGATTGCGGCGAACTGGGCCCAGCTCGCGCCGTGGCTTAAGGTGAGCGAAGCACCGGAGATCGCCGCCGCACACTGGCCCGGCCACGCCACTTTCCTGCTGCCAGCACGTGATGAAGTCAGCACGCTGCTGCGCGGTCGTCATGACACACTGGCCGTTCGCATCAGCGCGCACCCGCCGGTGCGCGCGCTGTGTGAGAGCTTCGGCGGCGCCATTGTCTCGACCAGCGCCAACCGGCACGGCCGGCCTACACCGACAAGCATTCGCCAGCTGCGCCATCAGCTCGGCCCGGGTCTCGACTTCGTGCTCAACGCCCCACTCGGGCAAGGCCATGGCCCGAGCCGTATCATGGACCCGTATTCCGGCGAGGTGATCCGAGCATGACCCCAGACCAGCGCCTGGCCGCGGTTGAATCCTTTCTGCGCGCCCTGCAGGCCGATATCTGCAGCCAGCTGGAAGACGAGGAAACCTCGTCAGCACGTTTTGTCCGCGACGAATGGCAACGCGCCGAAGGCGGCGGCGGGCTGACCCGCGTACTCGCTGAGGGCGAGGTGATCGAGCGCGGCGGGGTGAATTTTTCGCTGATTCACGGGCGCAACCTGCCCGCCGCAGCGAGCCAGCGCCATCCCGAACTGGCCGGGCGTGATTTCGTCGCCACCGGCGTATCGCTGGTCATTCATCCACGCAACCCGCATGTGCCGACCACGCACATGAATGTGCGGTTTTTTCAGGCCGGCGATATCTGGTGGTTTGGCGGCGGCTTCGACCTGACCCCGTACTACCCGGTTCACGCAGATGTGGTGCAGTGGCACAACTGCGCCCGCGAAGCCGTGGGCGATGAGCTGTATCCCGCTTTCAAGGCGCACTGCGATGAGTATTTCTATCTCAAGCACCGTGGCGAAACCCGCGGTGTTGGCGGGCTGTTCTACGACGACTTCAGCGCCGGCGGTTTTGAGCAAGCCTTCGCCCTGACGCGCCGCGTTGGCGAGATGTTCATTCGCGCCTATCGACCGATTCTGGCCGCACGCAAGGCCACACCATGGAGCGCCGCGCAGCGTGACTTCCAGCTCTACCGGCGTGGGCGCTATGTCGAATTCAACCTGATCCACGACCGCGGCACCCTGTTCGGCCTGCAGTCGGGCGGCCGCACCGAATCCATCCTCATGTCGCTGCCGCCGCTGGTGCGCTGGGACTATGCCTGGCAACCACAGCCGGGCAGCCCCGAGGCAACGCTCTATGATGTCTACCTGAAACCACAGGACTGGCTCGGGAGCACCGCCCCATGACCCTCACCGAACTGCGCTACATCATCGCGCTGGACAAGGAACGCCATTTTGGCCGCGCCGCAGAACGCAGCTTTGTCAGTCAGCCGACCCTGTCCGTAGCCCTGCGCAAGTTCGAAGATCAGCTTGGGGTCACCGTGTTCGAACGCCAGCGTGGCAAGGTCAAACCGACCCCGATCGGCGAGCGCATCATTGAGCAGGCACGCCGCGTGCTGGCCGAGGCACAGTTGCTGGAATCCATCGCCAGCGAAGGCCAGGATGAACTCAGCGGGCGCCTGCGCCTGGGCGCGATCTACACCGTGGGGCCATATCTGCTGCCGCGTCTGATCCCGGCGCTCAAGCAGGTCGCACCCAATATGCCGCTGGCCATCGAAGAGAACTACACCAGCGTGCTCAGCGCCATGCTGAGCCGCAACGAACTCGATCTGATTATCGTCGCGGAACCGTTTTCACCGGCCGGCGTGAGCACCTGGGCGCTCTACGATGAAGCCTTCGTGGTGGCCATGCCGCCGCAACACCCGTGGGCCGAGCGTGCCAGCATCGGCACCAGCGAACTGGCCGACGAAAACCTGCTGCTGCTCGGCCCCGGCCATTGCTTCCGTGATCAGGTCATAGAAAGCTGCCCGGACTGCGCCAAAGTCACCGATGATGAGGAGCCGCTGGCCGGCGGCAGCCTGGAGACCATCCGCCACATGGTGGCCAGCGGTCTGGGCATCACGGTGCTGCCGCAAGCCACGGTTAACCCCGACACGGATCACGGTCAGCTGCTGACCACCCGACCGTTCGCCGGCACGCCGCCGACCCGGCGCATCACCCTGGCCTGGCGTCGCACCTTCCCTCGCATGCAGGCGATCCGCGCGGTTCACGACGCCATCGTGGCCTCGCAGATGCAAGGCGTCAGCTGGATCAGCGACGCCCAACCCAGCGAGTGAGCACGCCCACGCTGCACATTCCGGGCGAGGTGTATCTGGTTGGCGGCGCGGTGCGCGATGCGCTGCTCGGCCTGCCGGTGCATGAGCGCGACTGGGTGGTCACCGGAACCACACCCCAGGCCATGCTGGAGGCCGGTTTTCGCCCGGTGGGCAAGGACTTTCCAGTTTTCCTGCATCCCCACAGCGGTGAGGAATATGCCCTGGCCCGCACCGAACGCAAATCCGGCCATGGCTATGCCGGCTTCGAGTTCCACACCAGCCCGGATGTCACGCTGGAGCAGGACCTGCAGCGCCGTGACCTCAGCATCAATGCCATCGCCCAGGCGGCCGACGGCAGCCTGATCGACCCCTGGGGCGGGCGCGAAGACCTGAACAAGCGGCAGCTGCGCGCGGTTTCTGCTCACTTCGTGGAGGACCCGCTCAGAGTCCTGCGGGTGGCCCGCTTCCGGGCCCGCTTTCACGCCCAGGGCTTCGAACTGGAGACGGCCACCGAAGCCCTGCTGCGCGAGATCGTGGCCAGCGGAGAACTGCAGCATCTGGTCGCCGAACGCATCTGGCGAGAAACCGAAAAAGCGCTGATGAGCGCACACCCGGCCGAGTATTTTCGCCTGCTGCGCCGGATCGGCGCGCTGGCCGTGCTGTTCCCCGAGCTCGACCGCCTTTACGGCGTGCCGCAGAACGCCAAGTATCACCCGGAAGTCGACAGCGGCATTCACGCCATGCTGGCGATCGAGCAGAGCGCCCACATCAGCAACGATCTGGCCACCCGCTTTGCCGTGCTCTGTCACGATTTCGGCAAGGGCATCACCCCTGCTGACGTGCTGCCCAGCCATCGCGGACACGAGCACCGTGGGGTGCCGCTGGTCAAAGCCTTTTGCCAGCGCCTGCGCGTGCCCAAGGCACTAGAACAGAGCGCCACCGCCGTCACCAAGCTGCACCTGCTGTGTCATCAGGCGCGCGAACTGCGCCCTGAAACGCTGCTCAAGCTGTTCGAGCAGCTTGACGCGTTACGTCGACCGGAACGCGTCGAAATGTTTGTCAGCGCCTGCCTGGCCGACGCACGCGGGCGCACCGGCTTTGAACAGGCGCACTACCCGCAGGCCGATTACCTGCGTCGCGCCTTTGCCGCGCTCGGCGAGGTCTCCCCCGCCGCACTGATCGAACAGGGCCTGCAAGGCGCCGCCCTGGGCAAAGCACTGCGCCAGGCCCGGGTCGACCGTCTGGCCCGCTTCAAACGTGCCGAATTACCAGAATAGGACCAGGATCACGCCGCCCAGGATCAAGCGGTAGATCACGAATGGCATGAAGCCGTAGCTCTGCAACAGACGCAGCAGGAAATGGATGCAGGCCAGGCCGCTGACAAACGCCACCGAGGTGCCGATGGCGATCTCCAGCCACGGTGCCGGCGCATCCGAGAGCAGCAAGGCAAGCAGCTCATAGGCGGCGGCCAGCGCGATCACCGGCACCGCCATCAGAAACGAGACGCGCGCTGAGGCAACCCGGCTCAACCCCATCGCCATACCCGCGGTCATGGTCACTCCAGAGCGAGAGGTGCCCGGAATCAGGGCCAGGGCCTGGGCGCAGCCAAGCAGAAAGTACTGGCCCCAGCCGAGCTGCATTTCGCTGCGCTCGCCGCGCAGGCGGGTATCAGCCCACCACAGCAGCAGAGCGAACACGATCAGATTGATGGCGACGATGATCGGGCTGTCGATCTCAGCCTCGAACACCACCCGGATCAGCATGCCCACCAGACTGGCCGGAATTGTCGCGACCACCAGCCCCCAGGCCATCCGCGCATGCGGGCTCCAGCCGCGCCCGGTCAGCGGCTCAAACGCCGCCGGCACTAGGGTCGCCAGATCACGCCGGAAATAGGCCACGACCGCGACCAACGTGCCGAAATGCACCGCCACATCAAACGCCAGCGAGTGCGCCTCCCAACCCATGAACAAGGGCGTGAGCACCAGATGACCGGAGCTGGAAATCGGCAGAAATTCGGTCAGGCCCTGAATCAGGCCTAGCAGCACAGCATGCAATGCATCCATATGAGACTCGTTTAGCCAGCCTGCTCGCTGGTGCGTTCGCGGTGAATACTGACGCCCACATTGGCAGCGTCGGGCACGGCGCCGGGTTTGCTTATGCGCAAGGTCACCGCATCAATCGAAAATTCGCTAAGCAGAATGCGGCTCAGCGCTTCGGCCAGCGACTCGATCAATTCGAATCGGGCACTGCCAACAAAACCCAGCACACGATCGGAAACACTTTTGTAGTCGACCGTCTGGCGCAGATCATCGCTGCGCCCCGCTGCATCCAGCGTGGTGAACAGCACCATGTCCAGCACCACCCGCTGACGCAGCTGGCGCTCCCAGTCATAGACGCCGATGCAGGTGTCACCCTGCAAACCTTCGATAAAGACCTGATCACGCATGCGCAGCCCCGCGCGGCGCGCTGAGTTCACTCAGCGGCCAGCGCGCCCTGACCGGCGCGCCACTGCGCTGCGCATCGGCCAGCCGCAGGGCGCCAACATGGGCAATCATTGAAGCGTTGTCGGTGCACAGCGCCGCCGAGGGCACGAAAAAATGCGCCCCCTGCGCCTCGCACAAGGTCTGCAGCGCGGCGCGCAGGCGGGTGTTGGCCGCCACCCCACCGGCGATCAGCAGCCGCGACATGCCTGTGGCCTCCAGCGCCCAGCGGCATTTGGTGCTCAGGGTCTCGACCACCGCCAGCTCGAAATCCGCCGCCAGATCCGGGTGATCCTGCACATCCGACACTTTGGCCAGCTGGTTGGCCACGGCCGTTTTGAGGCCGCTGAAACTGAAATCCAGGCCACGTTGTCGGGTCAGCGGTCGCGGCAATGTGAAACGCCCCGGCGTACCCTGCGCAGCCAGGTGCGCCAGCGCCGGGCCGCCCGGATAATCCAGCCCGAGCAACTGCGCAGTCTTGTCGAACGCCTCACCCGCCGCATCATCAAGGCTTTGGCCGAGTAACTCATAGCGCCCCAGCGCATGGCAGGCCACCAGCATGGTGTGGCCGCCCGAAACCAGCAGGGCAACAAATGGAAAATCCAGTTCCGGCTCGGACAGCACCGGCGCCAGCAGATGCCCTTCCATGTGGTGCACCGGGATCAAGGGCAGATCCGCACCCTGGGCCAGTCCGGCCGCCAGCGATGCGCCAGCCAGCAGCGCGCCAACCAACCCCGGCCCGGCGGTGTAGGCCACCGCATCCACGTCTGCCAGCGTACGCCCCGTCTTGTGCGATAATTCGGCCAGCAGCCCGGGCAGACGTCGCACGTGATCGCGTGACGCCAGCTCGGGAACCACACCACCGTAAGCGGCATGCAAATCGATCTGGCTGTGCAAAGCCTCGCCGAGCAATCCGTCCGTGGTGTGGTACAAAGCCACCGCTGTTTCGTCACACGACGATTCGATGCCCAGCACCAGTGCGTTGCGCGCGTCAGCCAAACTGTTTGCCCAGTCAAAAACAGGGCGCATTTTGGCAGATTGCAGGCATGGTTGTGTTCGGCGCCGATGCTGCGTAAAATCTGCGCCCTTTTTCCGCCAGTGTGTCCGGCGGAATTTCTATCCGATTAGTTGAAGCCTGCATGCCAAGCGTAAAAGTCAAGGAAAACGAGCCGTTTGAAGTGGCCCTGCGTCGTTTCAAGCGTTCCTGCGAAAAAGCCGGTGTTCTGACCGACGTCCGTCGCAAAGAATTTTTTGAAAAGCCGAGCCAGGAACGCAAGCGCAAACGCGCCGCTGCGGTCAAGCGCCACGCCAAGAAACTGTCCCGCGAGATCACGCGCCGCCAGCGCATGTACTGAGGCGCGCGATGAGTCTGCGCGCCCGGATTCAGGACGACATCAAAACCGCCATGCGGGCCCGCGAGCAGGACAAGCTCGCGACCCTGCGCATGCTCTCGGCGGCGATCAAGCAACGTGAAGTTGATGAACGCGTCGAGCTGGCGGACGGCGATGTATTGAGCCTGGTCGAAAAGCTGATCAAACAGCGACGCGATGCCGCCAAGCAATATGACGATGGCGGTCGCCCTGAGCTGGCCGAGAAAGAAGTCGCTGAAGCCGCACTGCTGGAAGTTTATCTGCCAGCCCAGCTGAGCGATGACGAACTCGCCGCACTGGTCGACAGCTGCATTGCTGAGGCTGGCGCTGCCGGCCCTCAGGATATGGGCAAGGTCATGGGCCTGATCAAGCCGCGCGCGGCTGGCCAGGCCGACATGGGCAAGGTCAGTCAGTTGGTCAAGGCCAGACTGACCAGCTAACGGGTTGATTCCTCAGGATTTCATCGACGATCTCCTGGCCCGGACCGACATTGTTGAAGTGATCCGTCCGCGCGTTGATCTCAAGCGCGCGGGTCGTGAATGGAAGGGCTGCTGCCCTTTCCACAACGAAAAAACCCCCTCCTTCCACGTGGTGCCGCACAAGCAGTTCTATCACTGCTTCGGTTGCGGCGCGCATGGCCATGCCCTGCGTTTCGTGATGGATTTCGACCGCCTCGACTTCCCTGCCGCGGTCGAGGTGCTGGCCGGCATGGTCGGAGTCGAAGTACCGCGCCGGGGTGGCGACGCCGGCGCTGCCCGCAACAAGGCCCTGTACGCCATACTGGACCGCGCCCACGCGCGCTTCCGGGAACAGCTGACCGCCGACAGCGAGGCCATGCGCTACCTGGACAAGCGCGGCGTCAGCGCCGACATGATCCAGCGCTTCGAGCTCGGTTTTGCACCGCCCGGCTGGGACTTTCTCAGCGCCAAGCTAAGCCCGCTGGACGATGCCGACAACGCCGGACTGGTGGTGCGCAAGGATGACGGCAAGGTCTATGACCGTTTTCGCAACCGCCTGATGTTCCCCATTCGCGACCCGCGCGGTCGCGTGGTCGCATTTGGCGGCCGCACCCTCGACGATGACCCGGCCAAGTACCTGAATTCACCCGAAACACCGGTGTTCCACAAAGGCGCTATGGCCTACGGTCTGTACGAAGCCAAGCAGGCCAACGCCAGCCTGGATCAGGTCATCGTGGTCGAAGGCTACATGGATGTCATTGCCCTGGCTCAATTCGGCTTCACCCAGGCTGTTGCAACCCTGGGCACGGCAACCAGCAGCGATCACCTGCGCCTGCTCAGCCGACAAAGCCCGCGCATCGTGTTCTGCTTCGACGGTGATGCGGCCGGCCTGCGCGCGGCCGAGCGGGCCCTGGATGTGTGCCTGTCGGTGCTGACCGACGGCATGAACATCCGCTTTTTGTTCCTGCCTGACGGCGAAGATCCCGACAGCCTGCTGCACCGCGACGGCGCCGAAGGCTTCCAGCAGCGCCTGAACGACGCCACCCCGCTGTCACAACGTCTGCTGGAACGACTCGAGGCGCGCCTCGACCTAAGCAGCGCCGAAGGCCGTGCTGCTCTGCTCAACGAAGCCAAGAAGGTGCTGGCGCCCATCGATGCACCGGCCTTTCGTGCCCTGATGATGCAATCGCTGGAACAACGCGCCGGCCTCAGCGGCAAAGCCGTGAATGAGCTGGTCGGCCCAGCGCCCGAGCGCGAGGTGCAGCGTCGGCAGATTCAGGCCCCGCAGCGCATGACACCCGTGCGCCGGGCCATCGCCCTGCTGCTGACCTACCCGCGCTGCGCCGAAGCCTTCAGCGATGTTGAAGGCCTGGCCGCCAGCAGCGTCGCCGGCGCCGCACTGCTCAGCGAATTGCTTGACCGCGTGCACGAGCACCCCCACATGCACTGTGCGGCCCTGATCAACAGTTACGCCGGTCGCGCCGAGCACGAGATTCTGGAGCGGTTGTCGCTGGTCGACCCGGAAATTGACGAAGAACCGGCCATTATCGAGTTCGTGGCCACCTGCGAGAAGTTGCGCCGCGAGTCGCGCAAGAGCGAATTGGAACTGTTGCTCGACGCCGCGCGTCATGGACGACTCGACGAAGACGGCAAAGCGCGTCTTAAAGCCTTGAACCAAAAGCGCGAAAAACCATCTGAATAGAACGATGGTCGGCACCGTAAAAGACCCAGGATGCAGGTCGAAAATGCACCACAATGGTGGGATGGAATGCCCACTTTTGGTATAATTGTAGTTTTATTTTGCCTCAGTGCGCGCGCTGCACGTTCAGCGCCGCTCTCCCAGCGGGAACCCCAGACTCCATGAGTGTAGAAAAACAATCAAAGCTTAAGCTTCTGATTGCCCAGGGCAAGGAACGCGGCTACCTGACGTATGCCGAGGTCAACGACCACTTGCCGGATGACTTCGTCGATCCGGAGCAGATCGAAGAAATCATCTCGCAGCTCAACAACCTCGGTATTCAGGTGCACGAAGAAGCGCCGGACGAGGAAGAAATGCTGTTGTCCGATGCCGCCGCTGCGGACATCGACGACGACGATGAAGAAACCGAAGAAGCCGTCGCCACGCTGGCTGCACTGGATGCCGAGTTCGGCCGTACCACCGACCCCGTGCGCATGTACATGCGCGAGATGGGTAGCGTGGAACTGCTCGACCGCGAAGGTGAAATCCGCATTGCCAAGCGCATTGAGGAAGGCCTGGCCGAAGCCATGCAAGCGCTTATCGCGCATCCTGAAACCGTGGCCATTCTGCTCGAGCATTTTGCCGCGTACAAGGAAGGCGAGCGCCGCATCACCGATTTGATCGTCGGTTTTGTTGACCCCGAAACCGGCGACCCGCTGACCGGCCCTGGCTCTGCCAGCGCGCTGGCAGCTGCCGAAGAAGCCGAGAACTCCGACGAAGATGTCGAGCCGCCGGCTGACACCGGCCCCGACCCGGAAGAAGTCGAAGAAGCCTTTGCCAAGCTGCAGGCCCTGTTCGATGTGTTCATGGATAAGCTCGAGAAAAAGGGCTACCAGCACAAAGAAACCAAAGCTGCGCAAGCCGCTCTGGTGCCGGTGTTCATGAGCCTGAAGCTGCCGCCCAAGGTCACCGACGAGATCACCGACAACATCCGCAATCAGGTTGCCGCGATCCGCGAGATCGAACGCGACATGATGCGCATCATCGTGCGCGACGCCGGCATGGCACGCGCCGACTTCATCAAGCAGTTCCCCAAGAACGCCACCAATGCGGCCTGGATCGAAAAGCTGATCCGCGCCAAGCGCAAGTACTCCTCGCGCATTGGCCAGCACCAGGATGAACTGCTCGACCTGCAGGGCCGTATGCTGCAGGTCGAAGCCGATACCCTGCTGCCGACCTCGGAAATCAAGGAAATTCACCGCCGCATGTCGATCGGTGAAGCCAAAGCACGCCGCGCCAAGAAGGAAATGGTTGAGGCCAACCTTCGCCTGGTGATTTCCATTGCCAAGAAGTACACCAACCGCGGCCTGCAGTTCCTGGACCTGATTCAGGAAGGCAACATTGGTTTGATGAAAGCGGTCGACAAATTCGAGTTCCGTCGCGGCTTCAAATTCTCCACCTACGCGACCTGGTGGATTCGTCAGGCGATCACCCGCTCCATCGCTGACCAGGCACGCACCATCCGTATTCCGGTGCACATGATTGAGACCATCAACAAACTCAATCGCATCAGCCGCCAGATGCTGCAGGAGATGGGCCGCGAAGCGACCCCGGAAGAGCTGTCTGAACGCATGGAAATGCCGGAAGATAAAGTGCGCAAGGTGATGAAGATCGCCAAAGAGCCGATCTCCATGGAAACCCCGATCGGCGACGACGAAGATTCGCACCTGGGCGACTTCATCGAAGACGCCAATGCCGTGGCTCCGCTGGATTCCGCCACCGTGGAATCCCTGCAGGAAACCACCCACGATATCCTGGCTACCCTGACCCCGCGCGAAGCCAAGGTGCTGCGCATGCGCTTCGGCATCGAACTGAACACCGACCACACCCTTGAGGAAGTGGGCAAACAGTTCGACGTGACCCGCGAACGCATCCGTCAGATCGAAGCCAAGGCCCTGCGCAAATTGCGCCATCCCAGCCGCGCCCAGCACCTGCGCAGCTTCCTCGACGAGAGCTAGTTCGCACCTGCGGGAATCCATGGCCACATCAAGATGGGGCCATGAATGGCCCAACGCCGCATGGCGGCGAAAAGAAACCCGGACCTGCGCCGGGTTTCTGGCCGCAAACGCGGGCAGGATGCCCGATGTTTGATCTAACGAGGGCCTATAGCTCAATTGGTTAGAGCAGCGGACTCATAATCCGTTGGTTCCAGGTTCAAGTCCTGGTGGGCCCACCAATCACGAAGGCCTTGCGTGATCTTTCGCGCAAGGCCTTTTTGTCGAGCCACCACCCGGCAGCGCTCTGATCTGACGTACGCAGCGCCAATCCGGTAGCGACCATGCCAAACATGGTCACAGATGCGGGATTTCCCCGGAAAAACACCAGATTTTCAGGGATAATGTGTCAGCTCTAACCGCTTTCAAGAATAAATTCATGCTGGATTCCTATCCCTATCCCATCGCCCGCGTGGGCGTCATCGGCGGCGGGCAGCTCGGCCGCATGCTGGTCATGGCCGCGCACCGTTTGGGATGTGAAGTGGTGGTACTGGACCCCTACCTGAATTCCCCGGCCGGCCAACTGGCCGGACACCAGATTGTGGGCAACTATCACGACCCCGCGCGACTGCGCGAGCTGGTTGAATCCACCACGGTGACCACCTTCGAAATTGAGGACATCGACACCGACACCTTGATTGCGCTGGAGGATGAGGGGCACAAGATTTTTCCATCGCCCAGGTTGTTGGCCGAGATTCAGGATAAATACCGGCAGAAACAGCTGTTCGCCCGAAACGGAATCCCGACCTCGGATTTCATCGACATGCCAGAGCCTGACCCAGCCGCATTCGAAGCTTTTGGCTACCCACTGGTTCAGAAAACCCGCCGCGGTGGTTACGACGGTCGCGGTGTTGCGGTGATGAAAAGCGCGGCGGATTTCGACAACTGCTTGAAAGCGCCCGGCCTGGTCGAACGCTTTGTCCAGGCGAGCAAAGAGCTTGCGGTGATGGTGGCGCGAGGCCAGGACGGCGACGTGCGCTGCTACCCGGTGGTCGAGATGGAGTTCAGCAGCGGCGAAAACATCCTGGACCGGCTGCTGGTGCCGGCCCGCATCGACGACGCCACCACCGAGGCCGCGCAAGCGCTTGCGGTTCGCACCGTTGAAGCGATCGACGGCATTGGCATCTTCGGCGTGGAGTTGTTCCTGACGGACGCTGGTGAGTTGCTGGTCAACGAGATAGCCCCGCGCACGCACAACTCCGGCCACTACACGATTGAAGCGAGCGTGACCGACCAGTTCGAGCAGCACCTGCGCACCGTCACCAATTTGCCGCTGGGCGCCACGGATTTGCTTCAGCCGGCCGTGATGCTCAACTTGCTTGGCGAACCAGGTTACACCGGACGCCCGGTGATTCAGGGTCTGGCCGACAGCCTCAAGGTGCCCGGTGTGGCCGTCCAGCTTTACGGCAAAGCCGAGACCAAACCGCATCGGAAAATGGGCCACATCACAGTGACAGCGCCGACCCTCGAGCTGGCCAACGAGCGCGCCTCGGCCGTGAGCCAGACCATCAAAATCGTTGGAGAACAGCCGCTATGAGCGAAATTCGCGTCGGCATCATCATGGGCAGTGATTCGGACCTGCCGGTCATGCAGGCTGCAGCTGACAGCTTGCAGACACTGAAGGTTGGCTACGAGATGACGATCGTGTCGGCTCACCGCACCCCTGAACGGCTCTACGACTACGCCCGCAGCGCTCAGCAACGCGGTCTCAAGGTCATCATTGCCGGTGCCGGCGGGGCCGCACATCTGCCAGGCATGGCAGCAGCCATGACTGAATTACCGGTGATCGGCGTTCCGGTCAAAACCTCAAGCTTGAGCGGTCAGGATTCGCTGCTGTCGATCGTGCAGATGCCACCTGGCGTGCCAGTCGCAACGGTGGCCATCAACGGCGCCAAGAACGCCGGCATTCTCGCGGCGCAGATTCTGGCGACCGCTGATGAGGACCTGCGTGCACGGGTCGTACAGTTCAAGCGCGACATGGAACAGATGGTACTGGGCAAGGTTGAGTCATGGCAGCAGAACGGCCCCAGCTTCCCGAACGGCGGCAGCTCCAGCATGTAAGCATGTTGCCCAGCAGCAAACCTTGCCGGGCCTACTCAACTCAGGCCGCTGGGCTGCGCAATTTGAACCAGGAGCGTTGCTTTACCGCAGGTCGCTTCAGCGCCTCCTCAAAACCAGATCCGCTGGCCTTGGCAAGCTCCAGCGAGCGATCCGCCGCGCGAATCAATCCAGTTGATTCCCATGCGCTTTCCGGATAGCTGGCCGCACCCACGGCGAGTTCGAAAAACACATCGGTATCCTTGAAGCGAATCGGCTGCCTCATGCTTTTGATGGCACGCTTCGCAATATCGCTCACCTGTGGTGATTTGCCGCCCGTCTCCATCAGCACGGCGAGCCGGTTTTGGTCCAGGCGGAAGGTCAAGTCACAGCTTCTCAGCACCGCGCGCACCCGTTGCGCCACCTCCGGCATGTACGCATCACAAGCCACCGGTACCTCTTGTGGCGCCACCTGCACCAGATCCATCACCAGCAGGGCAAAAGCACGCCCGTAACGCTCGGCGCTATCAACCAGATGCTCAAGCCGGTCTTCAAAGGCGGCGCGGTTGCGCAGCCCCGTCTGGGTATCCAGCATGCTCATGCGTGACAGGCTGTCGTGGTGCCGTTGCAACTGCGTGCGCAATCGATGCCCGTCGATGGCCCCTCTTACAGCTTTGGACAGGCCCTCGGGCGACAGACCGTTCTTGCTCAGGTAATCAGCGGCCCCAAGCTTTAGCGCCTCCACAGCGACCGCCTCATTGCCCGTGCCGGTCAGCATCACAATGGGTGGATAACGGTTTGAAGCACTGCTCTTGAAGGCATTCAGAACACCCAGGCCACTCGCCGTCGGCAGGTTGTTGTCGAGCAAGACACAATCCACCGCACTGGCGCCCAGCAACTGGGCCAGCTCGGTGCAATCACTGCGCAGCGTCAACATGGCGTGCGGCATGGCCTCTTCGACACAGTTCTTGATGATTTGCTGATCCGTTGGGCAATCGTCGACGACAAGCAGATGCATGGCTGAAATCCCCTGAAAATATCTGCGATCAGAATCGCTACTGCGACATGAAGATTCTGTTAACTATCAGTCAGATCCTAGAACCGGTTCGGAAAATGTTTGCGCAGCAGATTGTTCAGTGAGTCCTCGCTCAAGGCCTTGGTTACAAAGTCATTGATGTCGGGATTCGATCGCGCAGCTTCGCGATCATCGGGGTTGAGCGACGTGGTCACCATCATCAGAACCACATCACCACGGGCATTGTCATCCAGCGACTGATACGCCTTCAGAAAGTCCCAACCGTTCATGATGGGCATGTTGATATCAAGCAAAATCAGCTCGGGGCGCGGGTACTGGCCATTCTTGGGCGTCGTCAGGTACTCAATGGCTTCCTTGCCGTTCGTGGCAACCGTAACCCGTTCACTCACGCCCATCTCATCAAACAGCATTTCGTGCATGAAATTGTCCGCATCGTAGTCATCTACCAGCAAGACTTCGCCAAGTTTTGGTGTCATATGCGCATCCCAACACAAGTGATGATTGTTTAACGCTCCCAGCGCTGAGGTGGGAACCCGTTAGTCGGTGATCAAACCGCAGATCATGCGCAGCTTGGTGTCAACAATTCGTTAAACCGCACCAACCTCAAAACATCAACAGAACCGACCAAACCAATACTTCACCTTGTTTTCACACGCTTTTTCTCACACTGCGCGCTCCTTCAGCGCAGGCCAAAGACGTGCAAGACACCACACCGTCGTTGTCCCGAGATCTTGATCACGAACTGGACCAGGTCCGCGATCAAATGGTGAATCGCATCTGGTCGGGGATCTGCCTGCTGGCCGTGCTGGGCGTGCCCATCTCTATCTCGCGCACCTTCTCCACCGGTTGGTTACCGCTTTATGGTGTGCATTTGCTGCTGGGCGGCATCGCCCTGGCCACCTATTGGAACCGGCGGCGCATTGCTACACATATCAAATCCCACATTGCCATCGCGCTGTTCTGGGCGGTGGGCTTGATGGGGCTGAAATCGCTGGGCTTGCTGGGCGCGGGCACGTGGTGGCTGGTGACCAGTGCGTTGCTGATCAGCGTGCTCTATTCAGAGCGCGCCGGCCTCGTCGCCATCGCGGGCGTCTGTGTGGTCGTGGCCCTGTTTGGCGTGGCCTACTCCAGCGGCTTTCTTGCACTGGCTTTTGATGCCAATGCCTACATCACTGAGCCGGCATCCTGGGCCACACTGCTGATCGCCACCGTGGTACTTCCGCTGGTGGTATTCAGCGCGGTCTCCAACCTCAGCCATACCGTAGTTGATCTCAGCCGCGAGCTTGACCGCCAACGCGAGGAAAATGAGCGCCTGGCCAAGATTGACGAACTCACGGGCATCCCGCGCAGCGCCATGGCCATGGATCGACTGGAGCAAGCGCTGATTCGCGTCCCACGCCAGGGACGCAAGGTGGCCGTATTGTTCATCGATCTGGATGGCTTCAAGCAGGTCAACGACCGTTACGGGCACGATGCCGGCGATATGGTGCTGCGCACCGTATCGCAGCGCTGCACACGCACCCTGCGCATTGACGACACAATTGCCCGGCAGGGCGGCGACGAGTTCATCGTTATCCTGCAAGGCTTGGCGATCATGGAGCAAGCCGTTGATGTTGCGGAAAAGCTGATCCAGACCATTGCCGTGCCCATGCGGTACGCCGATGCCGAACTGCAGATCGGTGCAAGCATCGGGGTCGCCGTGTCACCGGATCACGCCCAGGATGCCAAGTCGCTCATCGCCGCGGCTGACGCCGCGATGTACAGCGCGAAGCGCAAAGGCAAGAACCGCTGCGCCCTGGCCACCCGCAGTCACGCTCTGCGCGTTGTCAGCAGCCAGAGCGCCTAGCTGTCCAGCCAGCGCCGTATCGGCGCGAAGCACACCGGCCAAACTGATTTGACCTTGTTTGTGTAAGACTGAGGTGTACAGGCGTAGTCCGCCCACCTTTTGTTACGGAAACCAATGGCCATGACACACAAAGTGTTCCTGCTCGTCAGCATGCTGGTGCTTGTTGCCTGCTCCGCAGAGACCCCGCAAGCGAACGATGCGCAAACCACCCCCACCAAACCGACCTCGCCGGTAGCCGACCAAACAGCTGAGCTTGATCCACGCTGGGTGTGGGATCTGAGCAGTCTGTACAGCTCAATGGACGCATGGCACGCAGCGCGCGCCGAGGTGCTTGAGCAGGCCGAAGCGGTCGCGCAGCTCGAGGGCACCCTTAGCAAGGGCCCCGCAGCCTTGCTCAAAGCTGTACAGGACATATCAGCCCTGACCAAGGCTGCAGCGCGGGTCTACACCTATGCCTCGCTGGATGCCGATGAAAATGTCGCCGACAACGCCGGCCAGGAGCGCCGCCAGCTGGCCCAGCAAATGTACAGCCGGGTCACCCAAGCCTTTGCTTGGATGGCGCCGGAAGTGATCGCACTGGGCCCTGATACGCTGGCCTCGTACATCGCCGACGAACCGAAGTTGACCACCTATCGCCACACCCTGACCAACACCCTGCGCAAGGCGCCGCACGTACGCTCGGCCGAAGTGGAAGCGGTGATGGCTGCAGTACAACTGCTTCAGGCGCAGCCTTTCAACATCTACGGCACCCTGGCGAATTCGGACATACCGTTCCCGACGCTGGAGATTGCCGGCAAGGAAGAAACGCTGATCAACAGCCAGGGCTATTCACGTCACCGTGGCCACCCTGATCGCAACGTTCGCCAGGCGGTGTTCGAAGGCTACTGGGGTACCTGGGCCAAATACAGCAGCTCGGTGGGCCAATCACTGAGCGCACATATCCAGTCACAGGTTTTTGAAACGCAGCAGCGCAATTACGCCGACACCCTGACCCGTAATCTGTTTTCCGACGCCCTGCCCAGCGAGGTCTACGACACGCTTGTCAAAGTCACCAACGAGAACCTGGACACGCTGCACCGCTATCTCCGCCTGCGCGCGAAAGTGCTCGGATTGAGTGATCTGAACTATCACGACATCTATGTCGATCTGGTCCAACCGATACGCAGCTACCCGATCGAAGACACCATCACTCTGGTTCAGGACGCCATGGCGCCGCTGGGTGAGGACTATCAGGCCAGGCTCGCGCAGGCCACCAGCCAGCGCTGGATGCATGTGTACCCAAGCAAAGGTAAGCGCTCTGGCGCGTACATGGCCGGCAGCGCCTATGACGTGCACCCGTTCATCCTGCTCAACCATCAGGATGACTTCAACTCGGTGTCGACCTACGCGCACGAGTGGGGTCACGGCATTCATCAGGTGCTGAGCAACGAAAATCAGCCCTGGCACCTGTCAGATTTCTCGATCTTCACCACCGAGACCGCGGCGATCGCCAATGAACTGCTGGTCCAGAACCATATGGTCCAGCAATCCCGCTCCGACGAAGAAATGCTGTTCTATCTCGGCTACGCCCTGGAGCAAATTCGCACGACCTTTTTCCGCCAAACCATGTTCAGCGAATTCGAAGGCTCGATTTACAACGCCATCGAGAATGGCGAGGCCCTGTCCGGCGCGCGCATCACAGAACTGTACGCCGATATCGTGCGGCGCTATCACGGCCATGACCAAGGCGTTATGAATGTGCCGGACCTGTACACCCATGAGTGGATGTTCGTGCCGCACTTCTACTTCAACTACTACGTCTTCCAGTACGCCACATCAATTGCCGGTGCGGCTTATTTTGTTGAACAAATCACTGCCGACAAAGAAGACACTCAAGCACGCGATACCTATCTGGCGTTTCTCAAGGCCGGTGGCGCGGATCACCCCTACACGCTGTTCCAGCAAGCCGGCCTGGATATGGCCAGCCCCGAGCCTTACGAGGCGCTGATCCGGCGCATGAACGAGTTGATGGATGCCTTTGAAGCCACCTGGGCGCGCCTGAACAATCCAGCGAGCTGACCCAAGGCACGCGCGCAGGATATACGCGCGGCGCTGTGCGTCTCTTGCGGGCCGAGACACCGGCCCAGACTTCGCGTGAACCCGAGACAAAGAAAAACGCCTCCGAAAAGGAGGCGTAAGTCTTTGGCTATATGGTGGGCGGCACAAGATTTGAACTTGTGACCCCTGCCGTGTGAAAGCAGTGCTCTACCCCTGAGCTAGCCGCCCGGTGCGGGCCGCGCTTGTCGCGCGGCCGCGTAATTTAGCCGCTGGGCGTCACAAAGACAAGTCCCAGCCGCTGAACTTACATGGCCGGCTTGATGCCCAGCGCTGCAAAGCCCTTGGCTTCGAAGTTTTTCTGGAACATGGCCTTGAGCTCCTCGGCCTTGGCGTCGTACTGCGCGCCATCGTCCCAGCCGTTCTTCGGATTGAGCAGTTCCGCGTCGACACCCGGGCAGGACTTCGGCATTTTCAGACCAAAGATCGGATGCACGTCGTACTCCATGCCCTCGGCATGCAGGTCGCCGGCCAGCGCGGCATTGAGCATGGCGCGGGTGGCCTTGATCGAAATGCGCTGCCCCTCGCCGTAACCACCACCGGTCCAGCCGGTGTTGAGCAGTATGCAGCGGGTCTTGTGCTGTTTGACCTTCTCGGCCAGCAGCTTGGCGTAAACCGACGGCTTCTGGGCCATGAACGGCGCCCCAAAACAGGCTGAGAACGCGGCCTTCGGCTCGGTGATACCGACTTCGGTGCCGGCCAGCTTGGCGGTGAAACCGGATACGAAGTGGTAGATCACCTCGTCTTCGTCGAGGATCGACACCGGCGGCAGCACGCCAAAGGCATCGGCGGTCAGGAATACCAGCGTATTCGGGTGCGGGCCGCGTGCGCCTTCAGCCACACCGGGGTTGCAGGCCAGCGGGTAGGAGAAACGGGTGTTTTCGGTGATCGACTGATCGGTCAGATCCAGTTCCTGCGGATCGGTGTCCTCCAGCGCAATACCCGGCAGCGGCGGCACGTTCTCGATCAGGGTACCCGGCATGGACAGCGCGGCCGCAATCACCGGCTCGGCGTCCTTGTTCAGGTCAATCAGCTTGGCGTAGCAGCCACCTTCAAAGTTGGACACGCCCTCGGCCGTCCAGGCGTGCTCGTCATCACCGATGAGCAGACGCTCGGGGTCGGCAGACAGGGTGGTCTTGCCGGTGCCGGACAGGCCGAACAGGATCGCCGAATGACCGTCCTTGCCGATGTTGGCAGACGAGTGCATCGGCATCTCACCGCGTTCCGGCAACAGGTAGTTCATCACCGTGAAGATGGCTTTCTTGTTGATGCCGCAGTAATCGGCACGCCCCAGGACCATCACCCGACGGTTGCGGAAATCGAGGATCACGGCGCGGTCGGACGCGGTGCCATCACGCTCCGGATCACAACGGAAGCTGGGCACGTTGATGATGGTCCAGCGCTTGTCATCTTCGTTTTCGATGCCGTCGACCTGATCCACGAACATGTTCTCGATGAACATCGCGTGGGTGGCGTATTCACCGACAAAACGCAGCGGGATGGCGTAGCTCGAAATCCAGCCCGAGTACTGATCCTTAACGTACAGATGACCGCCCTTGGCGTTCAGATGATCGATCACGCGTGCGAACAGCGCATCAATCTTGCTCGGGTCGAACTTCTTGAAGTCGTTCTTCCACCAGACCTTGTCATCAATTTCCGGCCAGGCCACGGCAAAGGTGTCCTGGACCGGGCGACCGGTGCAGGTCGGCTCGGTGTAGAAGATCAGCGGACCATGCACACCCAGCTTGGTGGGAAACGCTTTCTGCTCGTCATCCGGGCCATCAATACGCACACGACCACGGTCGTTGGCGATGGCTTCGTGAAACAGTTCCTGCTTGGTCAGGCCGTATTTGAAGGTGACATTGGACAGACCCAGCTGCTGTTCCAGTTGCTCGGCGATTCCCATATGTTTCTGCGCTCGTGTAACCAAAATAAAAACGCCAGGCACTAAGGCCTGGCGCGGGAAGTTGTCTAGCGTCGGACGTCGATAATCTGCAGACGCAGTTTGGCTGGCGCATTCAACATCATCGTCTTTTCTGAGGCGATCAGTTTCACGTGCACAAGCCGGGTTGACGCGGACGAGGCGGGGACCATGCCCCACCGTATGGAACCGGGTATTCTAGCTGAATATTGCGAAAATGTTGAAACTTTCGACAAGCGCGAAAAGCCAGAAGGGAGCTGGCCGATAAGCCGGGTTCTGTCGTGGACAGTCATTCCTCTGCGACCGACGTCACCGTCGGCCTGTAGCAACCTACCCGGAAGCAGCGCGGGCCACGCCATTGCTTCCCTATTTGGTCTTGCTCCGAGTGGGGTTTACCTAGCCATCCGCGTTACCGCGCGATGCGGTGCGCTCTTACCGCACCCTTTCACCCTTACCGCTCCCGAGGGAGTGGCGGTCTACTCTCTGCTGCACTTTCCGTGGGCTCACGCCCCCCAGGCGTTACCTGGCACTCTGCCCTGCGGAGCCCGGACTTTCCTCGCACCGCCAGGCGGCGCGCGACTGTCTGGCCAGCTCCCGCGCGCATTGTAGGCCAAGCGCGTCCGCTGCGGGGTTCAATCGCGCTCCAGCGCCCATTGATAGTAGGTGTTGGCTTTGCCGCCACACAATCGCGCGGTGAGTTTGGCCGCCTTGCGCGCGGGCAGCTCACCGAGCAAAGCCTCAAGCACCTGACGCGCATCCAGTGCGCTGGCCTCTTCGGCATCCTGCACTCCTTCGATCACCAGCACGAACTCCCCGCGCCCTTGCTCGCCGGGGTCAGCCGCCCAGGCGGCCATGTCCTGCGCACTGCCAACCTGCACGGATTCGAAGCGTTTGGTCAGTTCGCGCGCCACACACACCCGCCGCTCGCCACCCAGCACCGCGCACACATCAGCCAGACTGGCGGCCAGGCGGTGTGGTGATTCATAAATCACCGTGGTGCGGCTTTCGCGTCGCAAGCCCTGCAGCCGCGCCCGCCTGGCCACCGCCTTCGCGGGCAAGAAACCTTCGAAGATGAACCGCTCGGCAGGCAATCCGGACAACACCAGCGCCATGCTCAGCGCGGTCGGCCCGGGCACGCACTCGACAACACAGTCCGCAGCACGTGCGGCACGCACCAGGCTGTAACCCGGGTCGGCGATCAACGGCATACCGGCGTCGCTGATCAAGGCCAGACTGGCCCCGTCATGCAAGGCTTTGATCACCCCGTCCAGGCGCCCGGGGTCATTTTCATTGTGGGCATGCCAGGCGCTCAGAGGCGTTGCGATGCCGTAATGACGCAACAGCTTGGCGCTATGGCGCGTGTCCTCGGCCAGGATCCGGTCGGCATCGGCCAGAGCACGCAAGGCGCGCGGGCTGATGTCTTCCAAATTGCCTATGGGGGTCCCAACGAGCACCAGCCGCCCTGCCATGCCTCAATGTCCTTTAAATCCACTATGCTGTGCAGGCTTGACCGCCCGTGTTTGCGACTATCGCATGAAAATCATGTCACTGTTTCCCCGATTTGCCACCCACGCGCTGCCCGTATGCATTGCCCTTACGGTCGCCGGCTGCGCCGGGCTGCCTGCGGTCACCCCAGGCATGGGCACCAGCACACAGGCACCGCGTACCGCCGAGAACCTGATTGCCGAAGGTCAGTACGTGGAAGCAGCGGTCATCGCCCTGGATGATGCCGCCATGATCGAGGGCAGCGCTCGCATCGCCAAGCTGGAGACCGCCGCATGGGCGGCTGCGCGCGGTGAGGCTCCGGAACTGATCCAGCAAGCACTCACCTTGTACCCCAACGTGGTGACCAGCGCCGAGCAGCAGGCCACACGCCAGACCTATCAAGCCCTGCTTGCCGCATTGCAGGAAAACCCGGCCCAGGCGCTGGAATTGATCAGCACCACCACACGCCCCAGCCGAGCGCGCCCACTGGGTGACTATTGGCTGACCCAGGCGCTGGCTTACCGCTTGCTGGACGACGGTGAGGCAGCCACGCTGATGCTTGTCCGCCGGGAAGCCCAACTCAGCCCGAATCAGGCCGGGGTCAACCATCAGACCATCTGGTCGCTCCAGCAGGAATCCTCGCGTTTTCTGTTCGCGGATCCCTCCGTGCGCTACGACGCAACCACCCAGGGCTGGTTGGAGCTGGGCCAGATCGCGCGGCGCTTCTGGACCGACGAGAACGCAATCTACGATGCGCTCAACCAATGGCAACTCAGCTTCCCGGGACACCCCGCGTACGCCGAGTATCTGGCCATCGCCGAGCAAACCGCACTGACCACCCTGCACTCGGCTGTGCGTCGCATCGCCCTGCTGCTGCCGACATCAGGTCGACTGGCCGAAGCGGCCATGGCCGTGCGTGACGGCTTTATCGCAGCGCACTTTGCCGACACCGCAACGCAGCTGGATGTGCGCATTTACGACACCGGCAAAGACGCCATGGACGCTTACGACCAGGCCGTTGCCGATGGCGCCGAATTGATCGTCGGCCCTCTCGACAAACAACAGGTCGAAGCGGTCATTCAGTACAACGCCAACCGGCTGCCGATTCTGGCCCTGAACTATCGTGACCAGCCCGGCCAGAACCCCGCGGTGCTGGAGTTTGGTCTCTCGCCCGATGACGATGCGCGCTCGGCTGCCCTGCGTGCGCTGGATGATGGTTTGACGCACGCCATCGCACTGGTGAGCGACGACGAATGGGGCCAACGCTCTCTGCAAGCCTTCCGCCAAGCCTTCATGGCCGGTGGGGGTGTGCTTCTGGACGCCAGTTATTTCACCGGCGGACCACGGGAATATCAGAACACCATCAAGTCGCTGTTGCGCTTGCAGGAAAGCGCAGCCCGATTTGAGGCCATCCAGCGACTGGTAGGCGAAGAGCTCGATACCGCGCCGGTCCGCCGCCAGGATGCCCAGCTGGTTTATCTGGCCGCCACACCCACGCAGGGCCGGCAAATCCGCCCTCAACTGCGCTACTACCACGCCGAGGATTTGCCCATCTACTCGGGCGGACGCATTTACGCTGGCACCCCCGACCCGCGCCAGGACAAAGACCTCAACGGCGTTCATTTTTGTGCCATGCCCTGGCTGCTGGGCAACAGCGAGACCTGGCGCAACCGTCGTGCTGAGGTTGGCCAGGCCTGGCCCGGGCGCGCACGCCGCTATGAACGGCTCTACGCCATGGGCAACGATGCCTATTTGCTAGCCAGCAAGCTACGCAATGCCAACTGGTCTCAACTGCCACTGATTCCCGGCGCCACCGGCGAGCTGTCACGCGAGCAGCAACGCATCGTGCGCACCCTGCCATGCACCGAATTCGTAGGCGGGGTACCGCAGGTTCACAATGCCCCGGTGCGCCAGCGCGGCTCGTGAGCGCGCGCGGCGCCGCCGCTGAAGCACAGGCCTGCGCATACCTTGAGCGCGAGGGCCTGATCTGCCTGGAGCGCAACATGAGCTGTCGTCTCGGCGAGATCGATTTGATCATGCGCGACCGCGAAGAAGTGGTCATCGTTGAGGTGCGCGCGCGCGCCCATGGCGCATTGGTTGACGCCCTCAACAGCGTATCGACGCATAAGCGCCGACGCATCATCCAGGCCACGCGATACTGGCAAACGCGGCACCCTGAACTTGCCGATGAGCCGCTGCGCTTCGACATTGTGGCCATCAATGGTCAGCACATCGACTGGCAGCGCAACGCCTTTGAGGCCCTATGAGCCTGACCCGCGGCCAGCTTGATGGCCTTCGCGCCTGCGGCAACGCAGAGATCCTGACCGACCCGGCTCAGAGGCTGGCCTACGGCTACGACAACAGCAAGCAGCAGGCGCAGCCCGATGCGGTCGTGCTGGCCGAGGACAGTGCGACGATCGCGGCACTGGCGCGCTGGTGCAGCGCACAGCGTGTACCTCTGGTGGTGCGTGGCGCCGGCACCAACACGGTGGGGGCCACCGTGCCCACCCGCGGGGGTATCGTGCTGAGCCTCGAGCGCATGCACCGCATCATTGAATTTTCGCCAGAGAATCAGTACCTCCGCTGCCAGGCGGGCACTCGCAACGGAGATGTGCAGGCACGTGCGCAAGATGCCGGTTTGTTCTGGCCACCCGATCCAACCAGTTCAGGCTTTTCAACCGTCGGAGGGAACCTGGGCTGTAACGCAGGCGGGCCGCGCGCGGTCAAGTACGGCACCTGCCGCGACAACATACTGGGCCTCACCGCAGTGACCGGCGATGGTCGCATCATCGAAGCCGGATGCCGCACGACCAAGGGCGTGGTTGGCTATGATCTGACGCGATTGCTGGTGGGCTCCGAAGGCACATTGGCGATCATCACCGAAGCCACCCTGCTGTTGCGCGCGCAGGCCGAAGCGCGCTGGAGCATCCGAGCCGCCTATGCCAGCGTAGAAGCAGCGGCCGCCGCAGTATCCGCCATGATGGCCCAGCCCGTGCGGCCCTGTGCCCTGGAATTCATGGACGCAACCGCAGTGAAGCTGGTGCGCGAGCACGGCGGCGTCGAACTGCCCGGCGACACCCAGGCGCTTTTGCTCATCGATATTGACGGCGCCGCTGAGCGTCTGGCTGATGACGCGGCGACGTTGCGGCACTTCGCCGCCCACAACGCGCTGCTCGATTGGTCGGTCGCAAGCGATCCGTCTGCGGCGGCAGGGCTATGGCAGGCGCGTAAAGCGCTTTCCCCCTGCCTGCGGTCGCTGGCCCCACAGAAAATCAATGAAGATGTCGTGGTGCCCGTATCGCGCCTGCCCGAACTGATTGAGCGGTTGCAGCAGATCTCGGCACAGTTCGCGCTGCCGATCGTTAACTTCGGCCATGCCGGCAATGGCAATGTGCATGTCAACATCCTGGCCGACTTCGCGATTGCCGCCCAACGCGCGGCTGTTGAACCCTGCCTTGAGGCCGTTTTCAGCTGCGTTCTGGAGCTTGGCGGCACCCTGTCCGGTGAGCATGGGGTGGGCCTGGCCAAACGGGCTTTTGTTGCGCGCGAAGTGACACCAAGCTCATTGGCGCTGATGCATCAGATCAAGCAGGTCTTCGATCCGGTCGGCATCCTCAATCCAGACAAGACCTTACCGGCTATTTGACCAGCTTGAGATTGGGTCGCCCACGCGGCGGGCGCGGTGGCTCATCCTCAGGTGTATCTTCATCGGCCGCGCCATCGCGTTCATCATCCGTCACTGCGCGAATCTCATCCTGCAATCGCTGAGCGACAGCCGATTGGGCCTCATCAGCATCATTGGGGAACATCATCCCCTCACCGGTCTCACGCACAACCAGCGCTTCGATCGCAGCCATCGGCACATCAAGCATTTCGCTGCGCCCGTTGAATCGGGCATAACCGGTCAGCGCGTCATTGCTGATTTCGCGTTGCTTCATGGCGGAAAAATTGACGTTCAGGGTAATCCGCCCCTCCTCCACGAAATCCTGCGGCACGCGCACGCCTGGCAGCTCGGCATTGACCGCAACCAGAGGGGTCAGGCCACTGTCCTCACACCATTCGATCATTGCGCGTAAAAGATAGGGTTTTCGGGGAATCATCCGCAGTCCTTGAATGCGTTTGGCTGGCTAAAAACAACAAAGCCGGCGCAGGCCGGCTTTGTCTTCACGCAGCTTGTGCGACTTAGTGTACGTCTTTCCAGAACTCGCGCTTGATCGCGTAGGTCAGCGGAATCAGGATGAAAATGACGTAGAGCAGAGCCCAGAATCCACGGTCGTGCATCTTGGCTTTGCCCGGTTCGGCGGCATAGCTCATGAAGTTGACCAGGTCAGCAACGACCCCATCGTACTCCTTGGCCGACAGCTCACCGTCCACAACCAGTTCGAACGGCGGCTCAACCGGACCATGATGGCCACCGGCGTCGTCATGATGCTCTTCCTCACCAAGCACCTGGTAACCCTGCAAGCCACCGAGCACATGCGGCATGGAGGCCCCCGGCAACTGCAGGTTATTGGTACCGGTGGCCTTGCTGTCATCAAGATAGAAGCTCTTGAGGAAGCTGTAGACCCAGTCGGCACCACGCAGACGCGCGGTCAGGGTCAGATCAGGCGGGGCCTGTCCAAACCACTCTGCGGCTTTCTCCTGCGGCATGGCAGAAAGAATATGCTCACCCGGCTTGTCGGTGGTAAACATCAATTTGCTGAGCAGATCATCCGGAATCGCGTGATCCTGAGCCAGCCGGTTGAAACGCAGGTACTCCATGGAATGACAGCCGGAGCAGTAATTCATGAAGTACTTGGCACCACGCTGAACTGACGAGGTGTTCTTGGCATCCGGCTCAAAGGTGTACAACACGTGTCCACCGCCTGCGGCGCTGACAGCCGTAGCTGTCAGCAACATCGAAAGTGCAATGATCAGGCGATTCATGACGTCACCCTCGCCGGCTCCGGCTTGGTCTTGTCCATCTTGGAGTAGATCGGCATCAGCAGGAAGAACAGGAAGTAGATCACGGTGAAGATCTGCGCGGCCAGCGTTTTACCGGCTGTCGGAGCCTGCAGCCCCAGCCAGCCCAGGACCACAAAGCTGACCGTGAAGAGCGCCAGCGCGATCTTGAAGATCGGGCCTTTGTAACGGACCGACTTGACCGGGCTGCGATCCAACCACGGCAGTACGAACAGGATCAGGACCGCACCGAACATGGTGATCACGCCGAACAGCTTGTCCGGCACCGCACGCAACATGGCGTAGAACGGCGTGAAGTACCACACCGGCGCAATGTGCTCGGGTGTCACCGCTGGATTGGCTTCCTGGAAGTTGGGTTTTTCCAGGAACAAGCCGCCGACCTCCGGCAGGAAGAACACGATCGTAAGGAAGATGGCCAGGAACACCGACACACCGAACAAGTCCTTGACGGTGTAGTAGGGGTGGAACGGAATGCCATCCTTGGGCACGCCATTTTCGTCCTTGTCCTTCTTGATATCGACACCATCAGGGTTGTTCGAACCGACTTCATGCAAGGCCAGCAGGTGAGCCACGACCAGTCCGACCAGGACGAACGGAATCGCGATCACATGCAATGCAAAGATACGGTTGAGGGTCGCGTCTGACGGTACGAAATCGCCCTGAATCCAGATCACCAGGTCTTCGCCAACCACCGGAATCGCACCGAACAGCGAGATGATGACCTGCGCACCCCAGTAGGACATCTGGCCCCACGGCAGCACATAGCCGAAGAAGCCTTCTGCCATCAGTGCCAGGTAGATCAAACAGCCGAACACCCAGATCAGTTCACGCGGTTTGCGGTACGAGCCGTACAGCAGACCACGGTACATATGCAGGTACACGACGATAAAGAACGCCGATGCACCGGTTGAATGCAGGTAGCGGATCAAATCCCCCCAGGGGACGTCGCGCATGATGTATTCGACCGAACCGAAAGCCAGATCAGCTGACGGCTTGTAATGCATGGTCAGGAAAATGCCGGTCAAAAGCTGGTTAACCAGCACCAGCAGAGCCAGCGACCCGAAGTAGTACCAGAAGTTGAAGTTCTTCGGTGCGTAGTACTCCGAGACGTGGTCTTTCCACATCTTGGTCAGCGGGAAGCGATCATCGATCCAGCCGAGCACGCCTGTGGTCTTGTGCGGATTTGCAACGATGCCCATTTACGCGACCTCCGGATCTTCGCCGACGACGATGGTGGTGTCGCCTTCGTAACGGTGCGGCGGCACCGGCATGTTCAACGGCGCCGGCACACTCTTGTAAACGCGTCCGGCCAGGTCGAACTTGGAACCATGGCAAGGGCAGAAAAACCCGCCTTTCCAGTCGGCGCCAAGATCCTGTGCCGGGTAATCCGGACGGTAGGACGGCGAACAGCCCAGATGGGTGCAACGCCCGATCATCACCAGAATTTCCGGGTTGACCGAACGGAACTCGTTCTGAGCATAGACGGGCTGCTGCTCTTCCTGCGACTCGGGGTCACGCAGTTGGCCTTCCACCGCCTTGAGATTGTTCAACATTTCTGCCGAGCGGCGCACGATCCAGACCGGGCTTCCACGCCATGTCGTGATCAGCAGCTGCCCTTCCTGCAGCTTGGAAATGTCCACCGTAACCGGTGCCCCCAAGGCCTTGGCCCTTTCGCTCGGTGCCAGCGAGGCCAGAAATGGCCAAGCTGCAGCAGCGGCACCAACACCCCCTGCCGCAACACCGGTGAGCGTCAGGAAGCGGCGTTTGCCGACATCCACGCCGTTAGAACTCATCGCGTAACTCCTGGTAGATCTTTTTTTCGGCATGCTGAAGTCATGCCCAGTCAGCCGTTTTTCTCCTGAACACCACGCCGGCTCGCTAGATCCGGTTGATATCGAGCAGACAAGAGCACGGCTCCCCGACCTGCGAGTATAACATTCAAGACTCACAGACTTGTGCAAAAAATGCCCTCTCAAGCCCCGCTTGCAACCGTACTCCACACCTCGATAAGCCGCGTATTCTGCTCCGGCGTTCCGATACTGGGACGCAAACAACCCACCAAAGCCGGGTGTCCGGCATCCAGGTTTTTAATCAAAATATCCGCCTGGGACAGTGCATCGAGCACGGCACGCCCCTGTTCCGGCGACTGCTGCACAAGTAGAAAATTGGCCGCACTGGGAAACACGCGGGTTCCGGGCAGCGCATCCAGCGCCTCGGCCATGCGTGTCCGCTCGGCGCACAGCACTTCAACCTGCTGGTCAAAGGCACTCGAGTTGGCCAGCGCAAATTCAACACTGGCCTGGGTCAGCACATTGATGTTGTACGGCAGTCGCAACTTGTCGAGCTCGTCGATCAAGGCTTTGTGCCCCTGAATGAAGCCCAGGCGCAAACCGGCCAAGCCCCACTTGGACAGCGTGCGCATCAGCAGCACATGGTCGAAAGCACTGGCCAGGGCCAGGCTGTCACCGCCGGCAAAAGCCAGATAAGCCTCGTCAATCACCACCAGCCCGGGCGCCGCCGCGCAGATGGCGCGCACCGCATCTTCGTCAAAACGATTGCCGGTCGGGTTGTTGGGCTGGGCGATGAACACCAGCGCCGGTTGCTCACGCTGCAGCGCAGCCAGGAAGGCATCGGTGTCCAGCTGGAACTGGTCATCCAGCGGCACCGGAACAAAACGCAGATTGCAGGCCAGCGCGAGATGACGGTACATCACGAAACTGGGGTCAGGGGCCATCACCACCGCCCCCGGTCGGGCCACTGCCAGACACAGCATCTGGATAATTTCATCCGAGCCATTGCCCAACAGCATGTCCCACGACGACGGCATGGCAAAGCGCTGGGTCAAAGCCCGCTTCAGCGGTGCGGCCGTGGCATCCGGATAGCGGTTGAAATCAACCTGAGCAAGGCGCTCAAGCCAAGCCTGGCGTAAATCGGCCGGCAAGGCGTAAGGGTTTTCCATCGCATCCAGCTTGGTCGCATCCGGCCGAGGCGGCGGTGCCTGATAGGCCTTGAGCTGATCCAGCGCCGGCGCGAACACGCCATTCACACTCATGGTTTGGCGCGCACTTCGGCCGAGCGCGCGTGCGCCTCCAACCCTTCACCGCGGGCCAGCGCAGCCGCCATCGGGCCCAGCTTCTGCGCCCCGGCCGGCGAGATGCGCAACACGCTGGAGCGCTTCTGGAAATCATAGACACCCAGTGGCGAGGCAAAACGCGCGGTGCGCGCGGTCGGCAGCACATGGTTGGGGCCGGCGCAGTAGTCTCCGATCGCTTCCGGGCTCAGCGCGCCGACAAAGATCGCGCCTGCATGACGGACCTTGTCGACCCACGCCGGCGCATCAGCCAATGCCAGCTCCAAATGTTCCGGCGCCACCTGGTTGGCCAGGGCGATAGCCTCGTCCAGATCACGCACCTGAATCAGCGCCCCGCGCCCGCGCAGGGACTCGGCAATGATGGCCGCACGCGGCTGGTTCTTGAGCTCCTGCTCAAGGACCGCAGCCACCGCATCCAGATGAGCCGCGTCCGGCGACAGCAGTATCGACTGGGCCAGCTCGTCATGTTCGGCCTGCGCGCACAGATCCAGGGCCAGCCAGCGCGGATCAACACTGCCGTCGGAGACGATCAGCACCTCCGACGGACCAGCGATCATGTCGATGCCCACCTGACCAAAAACCTGGCGCTTGGCCGCCGCGACAAAGGCATTGCCGGGCCCGACGATCTTGTCCACCGCCGGAATACTTGAGGTGCCGTAGGCCAGCGCCGCCACGGCGTGCGCACCGCCGACCCGGAACACCCGGTCGACTCCGGCCACGGCGGCCGCCGCCAGGACCAGAGGATTCAGCGCACCGGCCGGGGCCGGCGCGGTCATGATGATCTGCTCCACGCCAGCCACCTTGGCCGGCACCGCATTCATCAACACCGAAGATGGGTAGCTGGCCTTGCCGCCCGGCACGTAGATACCGACCTTTTCCAGCGCCGTCACGCGCTGGCCCAGGACCGAGCCATCCTCGTCGGTCCAGTCAAAACTCTGGCCCAGCTGATGCTCGGCATAACGCCGCAGGCGCGCCGCCGAGGTCTCCAGGGCTTCGCGCGTGGGCTGATCCAGCCCTTCAAGCGCGGCCTGGCAAGCGCTCAACGGCACTTCCAGCGCAGCCACTGAATCGGCCTGTTCCTGATCAAAACGCCGCGCACAGTCAAGCACCGCCGCGTCACCGTCGCGGCGCACCGCGGCAATGATGGTTTCCACCGCATCGCGGACTTTGTCGTCGCCCGAGGGTTCGCTGGCCAACAGAGCCTGAAAGCGTGCATCAAACCCGTCGTCGGCGCTGCTCAGCCGGGCGATGTTCATGCTGCGCCCTCCACCACGGCGGCCAGTTCGTCGATCAGCTGGCGGATTTTGGCGTGCTTCATCTTCATCGCCGCCTTGTTCACGACCAGCCGCGAGGAAATCTGCAGGATGTCTTCCAGCGGCTTGAGGCCGTTGGCCTTGAGCGTGTTGCCGGTGTCGACCAGATCCACGATCAGATCGGCCAGCCCAACCAGCGGAGCCAGCTCCATGGAGCCATACAGTTTGATCAGCTCGACCTGCTCACCACGGCTGGCATACCAGTCGCGGGTGATGTTGACGTACTTGGTGGCAATCCGCAGGCGCCGATCCGACGGCCGCGTCACCTCATCGGTGCCAGCCAGGCACAGACGGCAACGCGCAATGTTCAGATCCAGCGGCTCATACAGCTGGTTGCTGCGGTGCTCCAGCAGCACATCCTTGCCGGCAATCCCGACATCCGCCGCACCGTGCTCGACATAGGTCGGCACATCGGTGGAACGCACGATGAGAATTTCATCGACCAGGCCGTCTGCAGCAATCCGCAGTTCGCGGGTTTTACTCAGATCCTGACGCGGATGGATACCCACCTTGGCCAGCAGCGGCAGGGTGTCGTCCAGGATGCGCCCTTTGGCCAGGGCCAGCGTCAGTTTCTCGGATGAGTTACTCATAGTGTTCTACGCAGCGATACGTTGGATGCTGGCGCCCAGCTGGCGCAGCTTGTCCTCGATGTGTTCATACCCGCGATCCAGGTGATAGATGCGGTCAACGGTGGTCTGCCCATCCGCCGCCAGCGCGGCCACCACCAGGCTTGCCGACGCACGCAGATCGGTCGCCATGACCGGCGCACCCTTAAGGCGCTCGCGCCCGCGCACCACCGCGGTGTTGTTTTCCAGACGAATGTCCGCCCCCATGCGCTGCAGCTCCGGCACGTGCATGAAGCGATTTTCGAAAATCGTTTCGTGGACCACGCCAACACCATCGGCCAGCGCATTCAGGGCACAGAACTGGGCCTGCATGTCGGTCGGAAACGCCGGATGCGGCGCCGTGTGGATATCCACCGCCAGGGGCCTGCGGCCGTGCATGTTCAAGCTGATCGCATCCTGGGCCACCTCGATCTCGGCTCCGGCCTTGCGCAGCTTCTGCAACACAGCGTCGAGCAGATCGGCCTGTGCGGCCTGCACGGTCACCTGTCCGCGGGTCAGCGCTGCGGCCACCAGGAAGGTACCGATTTCGATGCGGTCAGGCAGGATACGGTGCTGCGCGGCGTGCAGGGCCTCAACACCCTGGATGCGGATGACCGAACTGCCCGCACCGCTGATCTTCGCCCCCATGGCGATCAGGCACTGCGCCAGATCAACCACCTCGGGCTCACGCGCGGCGTTCTCGATCACCGTTTCGCCATCCGCCAGCGTCGCCGCCATCATCAGGTTCTCGGTGCCGGTGACCGAGACCATTTCCATGACGATACGGGCCCCGCGCAGGCGCGAGCAGCGGGCCTGAATATAGCCATCGACCACATCCACCTCGGCCCCCATAGCGCGCAAGCCATCCAGGTGCACGGTGACCGGTCGGGCACCGATCGCGCAGCCACCCGGCAGCGACACATCGGCCTGACCGAAACGCGCCAGCAAGGGCCCCAGCACCACGATCGAAGCACGCATGGTGCGCACCAGCTCGTAGGGCGCGACATGGGTGTTCAGGTCAGCCGCCTGCAGGGTCAGGGTGTGGCCACTGGTGCTGTCTTCCAGACTGACGCTCACCCCCATCTGCGCAAGCAGACGGTTCATGGTCACCACATCCTTGAGATGCGGAACGTTGCTCAGCGTCAGCGGTTGCGCGGTCAGCAGCGCCGCGGCCTGTATCGGCAGGGCCGCATTCTTGGCGCCGGAGGCACGCACCTCACCAGCCAGCGGTCCACCGCCTTCAATACGCAGTTTGTCCACGAATCAGGCCTGGGCAACGCGGGTCTTGAGGGCCAGCGCGTGAATTTCGCCACCCATGCGCTCACCCAGGGTGGCGTAGACCATGCGGTGCTGCTGCACGATACCCTTGCCGGCAAACTCGGCACTCACCACTTCGGCTTCAAAATGGGCGCCATCGTCACCGCGCACGGTGACCTCGGCATCGGGCAGGCCCTGGCGGATCAATTCGGCAATCTGTTCTGCGGTCATGAGGTCATTCACTCGAAATTCGGGGCTTAGGGGCGCAATTTGTAGCCGGTGTGCAGCAATCCCAGGCAAATGCCCGAAACCAGCATCAGGAACCCGCCAACAACGCCAAGACTGAGGGCACCGGGGGCATCGGCCACACCGAAAAAGCCCAGACGAAAGCCGTCAATCATATAAAAAAACGGGTTGAAATGAGACAGGCCAGCCCAGAACTCCGGCAGGGAATGGATCGAATAGAACACCCCGGAGAGAAATGAGAACGGCATGATGAAGTAGTTCTGGAAGGCTGCCAGATGCTCGAACTTGTCGGCCAGAATGCCGGCGATCATGCCCAGCGCCGCGAGACACGCACTGGACAGGAACAGCATTGCCAGCAGATGCAGCGGCTGGGCAATTGGCAACGGTACGAACAGCCAGCCCACCGCGTACAGACAGCTCGCCACCAGCGCGCCGCGCAGCACCGCTGCCAGCACGAACGCGGCGAAGATCTCGAATATCGACAACGGCGCAAGCAGCAAAAACACCAGATTGCCGTTGATCTTGGACTGGGTCACGCTGGACGAGGTGTTGGCGAAGGAATTCTGAATCACACTCATCATCATCAGGCCCGGAATCAGAAAGGCCAGATAGCTGACGCCCTCGTAGACTTCGACGCGCCCTTTGAGGACCTGCCCAAACACCACCAGATAAAGCACCGAAGTGATGACCGGCGAGGTCACGGTCTGCCCCACTACCTTCATGAAACGGCGGATTTCCTTGCGCAGCAGGGTGACAAAACCGACCCGGTTCATGCTTCACCTCCGGTCATTTCGACAAACACGTCTTCCAGCGAAGGTTCGCGCATGCGGATGTCTTCCAGCCGGAAACCGGCCTCACGCACGCCATCCAGCACATCACCGATGCGGTCCTTGTCCTTGTGCAGGCGGAACTCGATGTCGCCGCTGCCGGCTTCGCCGTGACTGCTGACCAGAGCTTCAAGCGGGCCGCTCAACTGCCCCTGGCCACTGGTCTTGATGCGCACAAAACGGTAGGGGTGACGGCCCAGCATGGTGCTTTTGTCTTCCAGCGCACGGACCTGACCATGGTCGAGTATGGCAATGCGATCACACAGGGCCTCGGCCTCTTCCAGATAGTGCGTGGTGAGCACGATGGTGTGGCCCTCGTTGTGCAGGCGCCGGGTGAAATGCCACAGGGCGCGGCGCAATTCCACATCGACCCCGGCGGTGGGCTCATCAAGGATGACCACCGGCGGCTTGTGCACCAGCGCCTGGGCGATGAGCACACGGCGCTTCATCCCGCCAGACAGCGCGCGCAGCTTGGCATCGCGCTTGCCTTCCAGATCAAGGGCACGCAACAGCTCGTTGATCCAGCCCTGCACATCAGCGCCACGCTGACCAAAATAGCCGGCCTGGATGTGCAGCATTTCCTCGATGGTGAAAAACGGATCGTAGACCAGCTCCTGTGGCACCACGCCCAGGTTCTGTCGCGCCTGCCGATAGGCACTGACCGTGTCGTGGCCCATTACGCGCACGGCGCCGGCATCCTTGCGCACCAGGCCCGCGATGATGCTGATCAGGGTGGATTTGCCCGCGCCATTGGGGCCGAGCAGGCCAAAGAACGAGCCAGCCGGTATTTCGAAGCTGACCCCACCCAGGGCCTGTAGCGAACCATAGCGCTTGGACACCGCATCGATGTCTATGGCAGCGGTCATTGTTTAGAATTCGGGGTTCAAGCGGAGGCGAAGTTTACTTGATGGCTTGCCTTTCCGCCTTCATTGCCCGACCGGATCACACATGCTCGTCTCACTCGCCGCGGTTGCCGCCGGCCTCATCCTGCTCACCTACAGCGCCGATCGCTTCGTGCTTGGCGCCGCCAGCATCGCGCGCGTGCTCGGCGCGCCGCCGCTGCTGATCGGGATCACCATCGTGGGCATCGGCACCTCTGCCCCGGAGGTTCTGGTCTCGCTCAGCGCCTCCTTCAGCGGCGCACCGAGTATCGCCGTGGGTAACGCCGTGGGCTCCAACATCACCAACCTGGCCCTGGTGCTGGGGGTGACGGCGCTGATCTCCCCTCTAGCGGTGGCCTCGGGCATCCTCAAACGGGAATTGCCGCTGGTCCTGATCGTCAGCCTGCTGGCCTATTACCTGTGCTCTGACCTGATCCTGAGCCGGGTTGAAGGCGCAGTGCTGTTCGTCGGTTTTCTTGGCATGCTCGGCTGGATGGTCTCGCTGGCCCGCAGCGGAACCAGCGATGACCCCATGATTGCGGAACTGTCCGAGCACGAAAACGACGCCCAGCTGCCCAAGGCCAAAGCCTGGATGTGGGTCGCCTTCGGCATGATCATGCTGCCGGCCAGCGCCCAGCTGCTGGTCTGGGGCGCCAGCGAGATCGCCCGCACCTTCGGCATTCCTGACCTGGTCATCGGTCTCACCATCGTGGCCATCGGCACCAGCCTGCCCGAACTCGCCGCCTCGGTGGCCAGCGCCCTGCGCGGTGAAGCCGAGCTGGCCCTGGGCAATGTGCTGGGCTCCAATCTGTTCAACATCCTGCTGGTCCTCGGCCTGCCCGGCCTGATCGCGGCCCCGGCGCTGGACAGCGAGCTGATGGCGCGCGACCTGCCGGTCATGCTCGGACTCACCGTGGCAACCCTGATCATGGCCTTCGGCTGGCGCGGCCCAGGCCGCATCTCGCGGCTTGAGGGCGGGCTGTTGCTGGCCGCCTTTGCGGCTTACGAACTTATACTGGCGATTGACCTGAATCTGCTGTGAGTGCTGCGATGAAACCCGAGACGCTGATCGAACGTGGCCGTGAAGTCCTGAGCATCGAACGCGACGCGCTGACCGCCTTGACCGATCGCATCGATGCCGATTTCGCACGGGCCTGCGACCTGATGCTGGCCTGCGAAGGGCGCGTGGTGGTCACCGGCATGGGCAAATCCGGCCACATCGGCAACAAGATCGCAGCCACGTTAGCCAGCACCGGCACACCGTCATTCTTCCTCCACCCGGGCGAAGCCAGCCATGGTGATCTCGGCATGATCACGCCCAAGGATGTGGTCGTGGGATTGTCGTATTCGGGTGAAACCGCCGAACTGCTGACCCTGATCCCGCTGATCAAACGCCAGGGCGTGCCGCTGATCGCCATGAGCGGTCGCCCCGAGTCCAGCCTGGCCAGCGAGGCCGACGTGCACCTCAATGTGGCCGTGGCCAAGGAAGCCTGCCCGCTCAATTTGGCGCCAACCGCGAGCTCCACCGCAACCCTGGCAATGGGCGATGCCCTGGCCGTGGCCCTGCTGGATGCGCGCGGTTTTACCGCTGAAGACTTCGCCCGCTCACACCCGGGCGGCAGCCTCGGCCGACGCCTGCTGGTTCATGTTCGCGATGTGATGCATGCCGGCGATGATGTCCCCGCGATACGGCGCGGCGCACCGCTGGCCGAAGCCCTGATCGAAGTGACCCGAAAAGGCATGGGCATGACCGCGGTCATTGACGACGACCAGCGCATCATCGGCATCTTCACCGATGGCGATTTGCGCCGCACGCTGGACCGCAACGCTGACATGCACAGCACTCTGATCGAGGAGGTCATGAGCCCCGGCCCCAAGACCATCGACGCCGATCAGCTGGCGGCCGAAGCCGTGGCCATGATGCAGCAGCACAGCATCACCGCGCTGCTGGTTGCCGATCAGGACAAGCGCCTGCAAGGCGCATTGCACATGCATGATCTGCTGCGTGCCGGAGTGATCTGATGAATGACGACCTGCGCGCCCGCCTGAGCGCACTCAAACTGGTGATTTTCGACATCGACGGCGTGCTCACCGATGGCAAGCTGTATCTCGGCCCGGACGGCCAGGAATGGCGCAGCACCCATGTGCGCGACGGCCTCGGACTGAAAAACCTGCAGGCCGCGGGCATCGTCACCGCGGTGATCAGCGGTCGCCCGGCTGGTGGTCTGGCCCAGCGCCTCAAATCGCTGGGCGTGACCCACCGGTACTTCGGTCAGGACGACAAACTGCCACTGTTCGAAGAGCTGATCGAACACCTCGGCATCTCGCCGCAGCAGGCCGCCATGGTCGGCGATGACACCCCGGACCTGCCCCTGTTTGCAGCTTGCGGCGCGGCCTTTTGCCCGGCGGATGCGCATGCCGATGTGCGGGCCGCTGCCGATTGGGTTGCGCCCAGCAATGGCGGCCACGGCGCGGTGCGCGAAATCTCTGATCTGATCCTTTCGACGCGATGAAAGCCAGCCCCACGATCCGAACCCGTATCGGGCTTGCGGCCCTGCCGCTGGCCCTGATCCCGGCGATTCTGATCGGGGTGGCCACCCAGGTACGCACACCCGGCGCACGGCCAGCCGCCGAGGTGCCCAAACCGCCACCGGAGGCCGACTACTACATCCGGGGCGCCCAGCTCAGCAGCATGGATGAGCAGGGCCAGCTGCTCTACCGGGTCAACGCCGCCAACGTGCTGCACTTCCCCGATGACAGCGTGAGCATGGCCGATGTTGAAGTCGACTATCTCAACGGGCCATGGACGCTGACCGCGCGCAGCGGACACATCCCACCGGGCGAGGAATCGCTGGAACTGTCCGGCGATGTCAAAATGCACGGTACACTGCGAACCGGCGAAACCGTGAACCTGAGTACGGACAGCATCCGCATTCGTTTTGCCGAACGCCTGATTGACACCGAATCCACCGTGCACATGAATTCCGACAGCGTGAACGCCACCGCCACCGGCCTGCGTACAGATATGGCCGGCCAGGAACTGCGCCTGCTCTCCGATGTCCGCGTCCGCTATGAACCGTAAACTTTTTATCGCCCTGCTGCTGACCTGGCTCAGCCTGCCAGTGGCCGCACAGCAGCAAGACCGCCCGGGTTTTCTGAGCGATGCGCTGGCGGTGGAAATCGAAGCCGACGAGGCCGAGTTGAGCGAGGAGCGCGATGTCAGCGTCTACCGTGGCAACGTGCGCCTGAAGCGCGGGCCGCTGACCATGCACGGCGAGCAACTGCGCATTCAGCGCGATCCGGCCAGCGGGCAGATCGAAGCCCGCCTGTCCGGCAATCCCGCCACCGCCGAACATCAGGCCGAACAGGACGGCCCGCCGGTGATCGCTTCGGCCAGCCAGATCGTCTACACCACCATCGTCGAGGTGCTTGAACTGGCCGGCCATGCACGCATTCAACGCGGCGAAGACGAACTGCAGGGCGACAGCGTGCGCTACGACGTGGCCAACGCCCGCATCCAGGCCGACGGCGGTAAGGACCGTGTCCGCATCGTGATCAACCCGCCGGCCGAGGCCAGCAGCAAACCGTGAGCCTGGTCGCCCACAACCTGGTCAAGCGCTACCGCAAGCGCACCGTGGTCAATGGCGTGTCGCTGCACGTCAACCCGGGCGAAATCGTCGGCCTGCTCGGCCCCAATGGCGCGGGCAAAACCACCTCGTTCTACATGATGGTCGGGCTGGTCCCGGCGGATGAAGGGCGCATCAGCGTCGGCGACATCGACATCACCCACCTGCCCATGCACCTGCGAGCACGGCTCGGTGTCGGCTACCTGCCGCAGGAAGCCTCGATCTTTCGCAAACTCAGCGTGACCGAGAACATCCTGAGCATCCTGCAGGTGCGCAAGGACCTCAAACGCAGCCAGCATCGTGAAGAGTTGGAAAAGCTGCTGGAGGAACTGCACATCACGCACATCCGCGACGGGCTGGGCATGAGCCTGTCGGGCGGCGAGCGGCGCCGCGTGGAAATTGCCCGCGCACTGGCTGCCGAGCCACGATTTATCCTGCTCGACGAACCCTTCGCCGGGGTCGACCCGATCGCCGTTGGCGACATCCAGCTGATCGTCAACCACCTGCGAGATCGTGGCATTGGCGTGCTCATCACCGACCACAACGTGCGCGAAACCCTGGGCATCTGCAGCCGTGCCTACATCCTCAGCGAAGGCGGCGTGATCGCAGAGGGCACCCCGCAGAACGTGCTCGAGAACGAGCAGGTGCGCAAGGTTTACCTGGGCGACGACTTCCGCATGTAAGACTTAGCGGGACTCGGCCCCGGGCGGGCGCGAGGACAGCTCGTAAAAGGCCTGACGCACGGCCACACCCTCATGCAACACACGGTAGACCTGCTGGCTGATCGGCATTTCGACCTTGTAGCGGGTGGCCAGCAGATTGACCTCGACGGCGTTGCGCACGCCCTCGACAACCTGGCCGATCTCCTGCTGCGCCGCATCCACGTCACGGCCCTGGCCGATGGCCTTGCCCAGGCGCCGGTTGCGCGACTGATCATCGGTGCAGGTCAGCACCAGATCGCCCATGCCCGACAGCCCCATCAGGGTCTCCGCCTGACCTCCCATGGCTTCACCCAGGCGCATGATCTCGCGCATGCCCCGGGTGATCAGCAACGCGCGGGTGTTGGCGCCCAGGCCCATGCCGTCAGCGGCGCCGACCGCAATGGCAATGACGTTCTTGACCCCGCCACCAACTTCCACACCGATGACGTCATCCGAGGTGTAGGCGCGCATACCCGGCCCATGCAGCGCATCAGCGGTTTCTGCGGCAAACCCGGGGGTGCGTGAGGCAATGGTGATGGCCGAGGGCAAGCCGCGCCCGACCTCCTTGGCAAAGGTCGGCCCGGACACAATCGCAAACGGCACGCGCCCGAGTCCGTCAGCCACAACCTCGTGGGCCAGGCGGCCGGTTTCGGGTTCAAAACCCTTGCTGGCACAGGCCACACGTCGCGGCCCCGTGGCCAGCGGCTTGAGCGTATCGACCAGCGGACCCAGCGCATGACTGGGCACGGCCAGCAGCCAGAATGACACTGCCGCAGCCTGCTCCAGGCTTTCCGCCACGCGCAAACGCGCGGGGAAATCGCAACCCGGCAGGTAGCGCTGATTGACGCGCTCGGCGGCAAGCTGCTTGAGCTGGGCCGCATCGCGCCCCCACAGCAAGGTGTCGCAACCGTTGCGGGCCAGCTGTATGGCCAGCGATGTGCCGTAGGAGCCCGCACCGAAAACTGCGATCTGAGTCATGCCCGTTCTCCGCTGTGGCGCATGGTTACGGCTCAGTGCTTGGCCGCGCCGTCCGCTCCGGCCTGCTGCTGCTTGAGATATTCCTGAAACAGCGCGTCGAAGTTGACCGGCTGGAGCAGGAACTGCGGAAACCCGGCGCGCTGAATCAGGTCGCTGACGGTCTCGCGCAGATACGGGAACAAGGCGTTGGGGCAATAGGCGCCCAGCACCGGCCGCTGATCGTCCTTCTCGGCAAAGCCGCGCAACACGAAAATTCCGGCCTGGTGCGCCTCCACCAGATAAGCCGTGTTGTCGTCCAGCTTGGCGGTCACGGTCACCGACAGGGTGACCTCATGGGTGCTGTCGGCAACACCTTTGACATCGGTGTTGATCTGCACGTCCATCTTCGGCTTCCACTCCTTGGTAAACACCAGCGGCGCACCAGGAATTTCGACCGAGCAGTCTTTGAGATAGATTTTCTGCATCACCACCTGCGGGCCGGTGGCCGGCGCTGCAGCGGCGTCTTGCGAAGCTTTGTCTGTCACGTTGAATCCTGTGAAACGGTATGGCGCGAACGCCGGTTTATTTGGTGGTCAGCGGCAAGCCGGCGTTCTGCCAGGCATTGATACCGCCGGACATGGGGTAAACCTCTTCAAAGCCGGCAGCACGCAGCTTCACACCGGCCTGGGCTGCGCTCGAACCCAGCGCACAGCACAGCAGTATCGGCTTGCTCTGGTGTTTGCGCAGGCTTTTGATTTCATCATCCAGCTTGGCCATCGGAATGTTGCGCGAATCAACGATGTGACCGCGCTTGTAGTCGGTGGCCGCGCGCAGATCCACGATCAGCGCATCCTTGTCGTTGATCAGGCGCACCGCATCGGACGGTGCCAGCCGACGCCCGCCGCGGCGGATCAGCACCAGTTCGTTGGCAATAAGCGCCACCAGTATGGCCAGCAGGGCTCCAGCCAGGAGCATGTGGTTACCAAGAAATTCGCTGAACTGCTGCATGAAGGACATCGCGCGGGAAAACCGCCATTATCGCCTCTGAGGCTCACGCATGAAACCCGCCCGACCGTTGCGCAAGATGAAATCCGTCAAGGCTCATGCGAACATGCGCGCCGCCATGCGCATGTTCGTTTTCGCCCTCCTCCTTATTCCACTGCAACTCGCGGCGCAGGGCGATCTGGCGCAAAAAAAAGCGGAACTGGCCTCCCTCAAGGCGCGCATCCAGAGCATTGCCGCGCAGGTTGAGCGCGACAAGCAGACCCAGGACAGCCTCAGCCAGGACATCGAACGCATCGAGCAACGCCTGGCCAGCTTGCGCGAAGCCACCCGCACGGTGACCCGCGATCTGCGCGCGGCGGAAACCCGCAGCGCGCGTCTCGAAGCGGAACGCAAAGCGCTGCAAAGCGAACTCAGCGGGCATTACAAGGCCCTGGAATCACAGTTGCGTGCGGCCTACATCATCGGGCGCCAGGCGCGCACACGCATGCTGCTGAGCCAGCATGACCCTGCCCGCCTGGCCCGCATGCAGGTCTATCTGGAATATTTCCAGCGCGCTTACCAGGAGCGCATCATGGCCTTCGAAGCGACCCTGACCCAGCTGGAAACCAAGAACAAGGAAGCGGCCCAGGCGCTGAATGAACTCAAGGCCCTGAAAACCAGTCGCGAGCAGGCCCTGGCCGGCATCCAGACGCAGCGTCAGCAACGCCAGGCCCTGCTCGACGAAGTCCAGTCGCGGCTCGGCGCCGGCGGCGCCACATTGCGTGACCTGCGCAATCAGCAAGCCCGTCTGGAGCAACTCATCGAGCAACTCAGTGCTGCGCTCAAGCAGACTCAGTTGCCGTCGCTCAGTGGCAATCTGGCCAATCTGAAAGGCCAGCTGTTCCGGCCGGTCGAAGGCCCGACCTTGGCCAGCTACAACAGCCTGAAAGCCGACGGCGAAACCAGGTGGAAAGGACTGTGGCTGGGCGCTGATGAGGGCGCGCCAGTGCGTGCAGTGGCCTCCGGACGGGTGGTCTACGTGGACTGGATGCATCATTTCGGCCTGCTGGTGATCGTCGACCACGGCGAAGGCTGGTTCAGCCTGTACGGGCATAATCAGACGGCCAACAAGGCGGTGGGTGACAGCGTCAAGGCGGGCGAATCGCTGGCCCAGGCCGGCAACACCGGTGGACACGACAAGCCCGGGGTCTATCTGGAGATTCGCCAGGGTCGGAAAACGCATAACCCCATCCGCTGGCTACGCGCCGCAAACCCCTGAAAACAACGGTTTCTTCACACTTTTGTGTGGTAATGTTGGGCGTTCTTCCGGAAAGCCGGAATTTTTCCCGCTCTCTCGCAGTCCAAACGCCCGTTATCCGCGACAGCCGCGCCCCGGGCAGCGCGCACGAAAAGATTCACTATGGCAACCAAGTTCAAAGCTACTGCACTGATGGCCACCGGCGTTCTGCTGGGTGCCTCCATCACCCTGACCCAGGGTGTTTTCGCCGACCGCGAAAGTAGCCCGGCCAGTCTGCCGTTGCAGGAGCTTCAGGCGTTTGCCGAAATTCTTTCCCAGGTCAAAGACAATTACGTCGAGGACATCGACGACAAGGAACTGATCGAACACGCCATCCGCGGCATGCTCGACGGCCTGGACCCGCACTCGGCCTACCTCGACAGCGAGGAATACAAGGAAATGTCGATTTCCACCTCCGGCAAGTTCGGCGGTCTGGGTATTGAAGTGCAGATGTACAACGGTTTCGTGCGCGTGGTCTCGCCCATCGACGACACCCCGGCCAGCCGCGCCGGTATCGAGGCGGGCGACCTGATCGTGCGCATCGACGAAAAGCCGGTCAAAGGCATGACCCTGAGCGAAGCGGTGCGCATGATGCGCGGCAAGCCCGGCACCAAGATCGATCTGCTGGTGATGCGTGAAGGCGGCGCCCAGCCGTTCAAGGTCAACATCACCCGCGACATCATCAAGGTCGAGAGCGTGCGCTCGCGCATGCTGGAGCCGCGCTACGGCTATCTGCGCATCTCCACCTTCTCCGGCAACACCGCTGCATCGGTAGAGAAACAGCTGAACAAGCTCAACCAGGAAGCTGACGACAAGCTGCGCGGCATCATCCTCGACCTGCGCAATAACCCGGGCGGCGTGCTCACCGCCGCTGTCGACGTGTCTGACATTTTCCTTGAAAGCGGCACGGTGGTATCGATCAAGGGTCGCCATGACAGCGCCTTGCGCGAATTCACCGCCAAGCCGGGCGATGCCCTGTACGACAAACCGATCGTGGTACTGGTCAATGAAGGCTCGGCCTCGGCCTCGGAAATCGTCGCTGGCGCTTTGCAGGACCACCAGCGCGCGGTGATCGCCGGGCGCAAAACCTTCGGCAAAGGCTCGGTGCAGACCATCGTGCCGGTGCGCAACAACGCGGCCATCAAGCTGACCACAGCGCGCTATTACACGCCCAACGGTCGCTCCATCCAGGCCGAAGGCATCGAACCCGATGTCAACATCCGTTCACTGGAAGTGAGCAAGCGTGAGCAATCGTTCACCCCGATCACCGAAGCTGACCTCAACAACCGTCTCGATAACGAGAATGAGGCCGAAGCCGCCAGCGCCTTGGAAGCCGGCAAGGATGACGAGGAACTGTCCCTGGCCGAGTCCGACTACGCGTTGTACGAAGCGCTCAACCTGCTCAAGGGTCTGAGCATCATGAGCGCATCGCGCTAGAGCTTAAGGTTGCACCGTTGGCCAACACGCCAGCGGTGCCGTCGAGACCATCAATCTCAGGTGCGTGACCACTAAGCCATCGCCGCGGCCCGCGCCGCCGCAGGCGAGCTGTTGAGGTAGGCCAGCGCTTCTTCGGTGGAACCTTCCTTGACCGGGTCATACCATGGACTGAAGAACGGCAGTTCCTTGAGCGCCAGCCAGAACGGTGACGGCAGGTGTCCGGTTTTCACCTCGCGCATCCACTGCATCCAGATCCATGGCTTGAACACGCTGGGCTTCTTGGCTTTGAAACGCTCATCCTGCTTCATCAGGTGCGCGGCCCCGTGCACCCACAGCCCGTAAACCGCCGGCATGGCGATCGAGGCCAGGTAGTACCGTGAGGCATAACCACCGCCCAGATGGCGATACACGTCAAACGCCACGCAGCGGTGCTCCACTTCTTCGGCGCCATGCCAGCGCAGCAGGTCGAGCAGCACCGGGTCGGCACCGGCTTCATCCCACGAGGTGTTGCGCAGCACGTAATTGCCGAGCACGCAGGTCATGTGCTCAATCGCGGCGACGATGCCCAGCCGGAAGACCAGCCACTCTTTTTGCGCGAACTTGGGCAACTTGATGCCCATCGGCTCGTCGCTGAGCAAGCTTTCAAACAACCAGTCCTCCTGCCGCGTATTGCTCTTGGTTTCGATGCCGTGGGCATTCAGGTACTCGACGATGGCGGCGCCGTGGGCGCGCGCGTGCATGGCCTCCTGACGCACGAACATCTGCACGTCGGCCTTGAGCTTTTCGTCGGTGATGTACGGCAGGGCCTTGTTGTAGATCTTGCAGAACCAGAACTCGCCAGCCGGAAGCAGCAAGTTGATCTCATTGATGAAATGGCTGGCAAACGGACTGCCGGGAATCCATTCCAGCGGGGTTTGCGACCAGTCGAATTCGACCTTGCGATGAACCAGCGAACCCGGTGTTTTCGACACCTTGGGCGAAGTGGGGCGGGCGCGCCGCGCCGCTGCGATGGAAGTCACGCTCATTGTTGTTTTCTCCGTGCTCAGGGTTCCAGATCCAGTTGCGCCAGACGCCGCGAAAGCCCCGGCACCAGCCGCGACAACAGGCGACTGCCGTGTGCTTCCACGCCGACCGGGACTTCAGCGCTGTGCTGCTCCACCGCCTTGAGTATCGAGCGGGCGATCGCCTGCGGCTTGAGATTGCGCCGCTGATACAAGCGTGTTGCATCGCTCTGCTTGCGTTGCTGTTCGGCCTCACTGACGCCGACAAAGCGGGTGCTCTGGGTGATGTTGGTGATCGACAGTCCAGGGCAGATCGTGGCCACATGAATGTCATGTTCAGCCAGTTCGGCACGCAGGCAATCGCTGAGCATGCGCACCGCCGCTTTGCTGGTGTTGTAGGCCGACATGAAGCGAGCCGGTGTGTAGGCGCCCATCGAGGCGACATTGACAATGTGGCCCCTGCGCCCGCTCTCGATCATCTGTGCGCCGAACAGACGTGAGCCCTGAATCACACCGCCCAAATTGATCTTGAGAACCTTGTCCCAGTCAGCATCGCTGGTGTCGAAAAACGAGCCGGCAAGACCGATACCGGCGTTGTTGACCACCACATCAACCGCGCCAAACTCCTTGCCCACCCAGCTGGCCAGACTGCGCATGGCGCGCGCGTTGCCGACATCCACCACCCTGGCCCAGGCACTGACCTCGCTCAGGCGACACAGGGTTGCGGTGCGCTCGGCCGCCTCCTTGTTGATGTCCACCGCGATCACATCAGCGCCAGCCTCGGCAAAGGCCAGCGCAGTTTCACGCCCGAAGCCGGAGCCGGCACCGGTGATCAGCACCAGTTTGCCGGCGTGGCGGCGCGGCCGCCCTGGCGCCGTGATCCGGGCCCGCTGCAGATCGGCAGGCTGCTTGCCGCTTTGCACGAAGTCGACAAAACGCGCGATCTTGTCGGCCACCAGCTGCGGGTGACTCACCGGCAGCCAGTGTCCGGCATCGACATCGCAACGCCACAAATTGGGGACCCAGCGCGGCAGGTCATCCCAGATCTCTTCGATCATGAAATGATCACCCCGCGGAAACACCAGCTGCACCGGAATGTCCGTGGTGCGCAAACGGGGCTTGCCCAAGCGCTCGCCGACATTGGCCCGATAAAGCTTGACGCCGTGGGCGCCGTCCTCGGCCTGGGTCGGATTGGCGGTCGCGTCACGGATGCCTTCGACCCGCGCCAGCATGGCCGGCCACAAAGCGTTGCCGGCAACCTTCCACAATGCCGGCGCCAGCACCGGCAAATGGAAAGCGCCGATGTACCAGGAATGGGCCAGCTGTTTAAGGACAGCCGCCTTGTCCGTCGCCGAACGGCTGGCCAAGCGGGCTCTCAGCCACATTCCGGCGTGATCCAGACTGGGACCCGACATCGAGGTGTAGGAGGCGATGCGACCTGCCAGACGCGGCGTGGTCACCGCCTCCCAGGACTGGATCGAGCCCCAGTCGTGACCGACCAGATGCACCGGCTGATCCGGGCTGACGGCGTCGACCACGGCAGCCAGATCCTCGACCAGATGCTCCAGACGGTAAGCCGAGGTGTCCTGCGGACGGCTGGAGCGACCGGCGCCCCGCACATCGTAGGCCACCACCTGGTAGCGCTGGGACAAGGCCTCGGCGGTGCCCGCCCAGACGCTGGCGCTATCGGGGTAGCCATGCACCAGCACAATCACCGGCTTGGTCTTGGTGCCCTTACGCGCTGCCGCACCCCAGCGATACACGGCCAGATTCACGTCACCCGAGGTGACGTTCATATCCACTTTCATTGTCATTACGCAGCCTGTTCCAGCGGCCACAGGCCGCGTTGTTTCCAGCGCCGCACCTGCGGCACATCATCATCCAGCCAGAAGGCATCGTCCTCGGTCACCACCAGCAGCTCTTCCCACTTGGCGCCGACATCGCGAAAGCCCAGATGCGGCTCGACCGCCCACAGCCCAGGGGTGGGCGCATGCTCGGATTTGGCCGAGGAATTCCAGATCGGGTTCCAGCCTTCGCGTGCACCACGCACCCGGTCGCGCACCAGTTCGCTGATGTTGCGCACGCCGAAATTGGCGATGGTCAGGTGCGCGTCCTTGCCGTCGTCATCCAGGATTTCGATGCGATGGGCCAGTGTTTCAAACGGATAGGCCTTGTGACGGGGCTCATAGCCGTGACGCTGGCACAGCGCATCCACGGCACGACTGATCTCGGCCAGCGGACGTCGCGCCCGGACCAGCTCCAGAATCAGCATGCGGTATTCGAGCAGATCGTCCATCAACTGATCGAGCGTGGCGTTCTCGCCAATCACGCCGCAATAGCCGATATCCGCGGTGTAGCCGTTGAGGGTGGGTGCGCAATCCAGAATGAATGGCATGTTGCGCTCGAGTCGGCGCAGTCCCGGGTAGAACGCCGGGTTGAATCCACCCAGCTGCTTGATGCCGATCAGACCACGAAACGCCGTACGGTCACCAAACCAGGCAAACGGCTCATGGAAGCAATCGGTTGCGCCGTGCTCGACCAGCCATGCTTTCATGCGCGCGGCCACCTGGCGCTCGGTCATGCCAGGCCGCATGTCGGATGCGGTGGCTTCGGCACAATCGTAGGCCAACCGCTGGGCGGCCCGAAAACCGGCCAGATCGCCCTCTTTCAGTGCAGGTGAAGCATTTTCCATCGTCGTCGCCTCATTGATGCAGCGCACCACGATAGTGCCGACCATGCCATTCGTCAATGGCACAGTTATTATGGTTTTGATTTATCAGCGAATTTGCTGCTCAACGCGCCCCGGAACGGCTGAAGTTCAACCACGTGGCCCGGGCGAAACACCACACCCCCAGACTGCCCAGCACCCAGCTGGCCAGCGGCAGGTCGGCGATACGCGCCGGCCCGCGCCCGTCCAGCCCCAGAATCACCGCACCGCCCAGACACAGCAAACCACCAAGCAGTGCCCATCGGTTGCGTGACTGCTGTTCGGCCAGATCCTGGCGCAGCGCCTTGAGCTCACGCGTCTGGGCGGCAAACTCGGCCGGCGGCCAGTCCTGCTGCAAACGCTTGAGCAGATCGGGCAGCGTCTCCACGATAGCTGGCAGATGGGCCTTCAGATCATCCAGACCGTTCAGCGGGTTGAGCCGCTGACGCATCCAGTCCTCCATGATCGGCTTGGCCGTTTTCCACAGATCCAGCTCCGGATACAACTGCCGCCCCAGACCTTCGATATTGAGCAGGGTCTTCTGCAGCAGAACCAGTTGCGGTTGCACTTCCATGCGGAAGCGCCGTGCGGTCTGGAACAGCCGCATCAGGAACATGCCAAAGGAAATGTCCTTGAGCGGCTTGTTGAAGATCGGCTCGCAAACGCTGCGTATGGCCGACTCGAATTCGTCCACACGCACATCATCGGGAATCCAGCCTGACTCCAGATGGAGTTCCGCCACGCGGCGATAGTCCCGATTGAAAAAGGCCAGGAAATTTTCCGCCAGATAGCGCTGATCAGACGGATTCAGACTGCCGACGATGCCGAAATCCAGGGCCAGATAACGCGGTTTTTCAGGGTTGCTGGCATCCACGAAAATATTACCCGGATGCATGTCGGCGTGAAAGAAGTTGTCGCGAAACACCTGGCGGAAGAAGATTTCCACACCACGCTCGGACAGCTCGCGAAAATTCACCCCCTCAGCGCGCAGCGCAGCCACTTCGTCGATGTTGTGCCCGTACAGGCGCTCCATCACCAGCACGTCGCTGCGGGTCAGATCAAAAAACACCAGCGGGTGGTAAATCAGATCGGAACCCAGCCAGTTGCGGCGCAGCTGGCTGGCATTGGCCGCCTCGCGCATCAGGTCGAGCTCGTCGAGAATGACTTTCTCGTATTCCTTGATCACCTCACGCGGGTGCAGACGGTCGGCGTCCGGGCCGAAACGCTCGGCCAGCGCGGCGAGAAAGTGCAGCAGCGCCAGATCCTTGCGCACGGCCTTTTCAATACCCGGGCGCAGGACCTTGACCACCACATCCATGCCCGGCGTGCCATCGGGGTTGTCCGGCAAACGCGCGGCATGCACCTGCGCCACCGAAGCCGAGGCCAGGGGCTTTTCGTCAAAAAAGGCGAACAGGCTACCGACCGGCTGCCCAAGGGCCGCTTCAACCTGCTCCCGTGCCTGCTGGCCGGGAAATGGCGGCACGGCATCCTGCAGCAGGCTCAGCTCGGCTGCGATGTCATCCGGCAGCAGATCCGGCCGGGTCGAGAGCGCCTGGCCAAACTTGATGAAGACCGGACCGAGTTCCTCCAGCGCCAGCCGCACCCGCTCGCCGCGCGGCTTGGCGAAGCGCTTGTTGGGGCGTCGCCCGACAAACTGATCAAGTCCATAACGACGCGATACGCGCCAGATCTGCCAAAACCGCGCGAGTTGACGCCAGTCGCTCATGCCGGATCATCCATGGCCGATTCGAGCCGTTTGATACGCGCTTCCAGGCGATCCACCGCCGTCGCAACCTCATCCACATCATCCATCCAGGCACGGGTCTGAGCCGGGTCGGCGGCCTCGCCGCCGGTCTGGTCAGGCGCATCGCTTGCCGGCGCGCGGCCCAGCAGCAGTTCACGCACGCCCTGACGACCAAAGTCGAGCAAACCACGCAAACCTTGACCCAGCTGCCCGCCCAACTGGCTGCCGAGCAGCGGCTGCATGAGGCTGCGCAGCTCGGTCTGAAGATCGATGCGCGCGGCGCGCAGGGCACCCAGCACGGTGTCGGCGTATTCGGCATCGCCACTCAGACGCAACGCCTCACCCATGGCTCGCGGGTCTTCACCCGCCGCCAGCCGCGCCAGACCAACCAGCGACGTGCTGACTCCGGCCCGGGCCGGCTCGCCCCCCGGACTCAGCTGCAGGCCGTGGCTGACCGGGGTCATGCGGAACGCCCAACCCAGATCACGCAACTCAAGCGCCACCGGCTGATCCGCATCCTGCAGCGCGGCAAGCGCCTCCGGACTGCTGGCCAAGGCCCGGTTGATGACGATTTCCAGCGGCCCCAGGGCCTGATCCAACAGGGCCATCAGAATTTGTAACCGCGGTGCACAGCGCAAATGCCGCCGGTCAGGTTGTAGTACTGGGTTCGCTCGAAACCCGCCGCGTTCATCATTGACTGCAGCGTGTCCTGATCCGGGTGCATGCGGATCGATTCGGCCAGATAGCGGTAACTTTCGGCATCACCCGCCACCGCTTGCCCCATGCGCGGCAGGATTTCGAACGAATAGGTGTCGTAGGCCTTGGACAGCAGCGGATTGGTCGGCTTGGAAAACTCCAGCACCAGCAACCGGCCACCGGGTTTGAGCACCCGCAGCATGGAACGCAGCGCCTTGTCCTTGTCACGCACGTTGCGCAAGCCGAAACCGATGGTCATGCAGTCGAAACTGTCATCGGCGAAGGGCAGCGCCTCGGCATCGGCCTGGGCGCAACGGGCCACCCCGGCGTAGCCATCATCGATCATGCGATCGCGCCCGCGCGAGAGCATCTCGTAGTTGTAATCGGCCAGGGTAATCGAACCACGCGGCCCCAGCCGGGCCGCCATGGCCGAAGCCAGATCGCCGGTGCCCGCTGCCAGATCAAGAATCTGGTCATTCTTCTGCACACAGGCCAGATCCACCGTGAAACGCTTCCACGCCCGGTGCACGCCCATCGACATCAGATCATTCATGACGTCGTAGCGTCCTGCCACCGAATCGAACACCTGCGAAACCCGACTGGCCTTATCGTTCCAGTCGACCTCGGCGTAACCGAAATGGGTGGTTTTCTGGTTCATCACTGCCCGCTTGTGCAAAAAGGGGTCAGTTTACTGGTCTTGAGGGACTCAGGGCACCTTCGGCCGCAAGGCCGACAGCGGCATGACATTTTCCGACTCGACCCGCGACATGCCTTGCGCCTCGATCCGCTCCAGATAGCGCAGCCACAACGACTCCTGACGCTCACCGTAGTCACGCAGGGTGTCCCAGGTGTACAGGCCGGTGTCGTGGCCGTCGGAAAAAATCAGACGCACGGCGTAACGCCCGACCGGCTCGATCTTGCGGATGCTCACATCCTGCTTGCCGCCGACCAGTTGGGGCTCGGACAGACCATGCCCCTGGACCTCGGCCGAGGGCGAATAGACGCGCAGAAACTCGGCGTCGAACAGATCCGGATCACGGTCGCTGAACTCGACCTGCAGCCGTCGCCCACCCTGCTGCAGACGCAGGGTCTTGGGTATATTGCTCATGCCCGGCCCGGCGCGCTACAGAATGTAGCGCGACAGGTCTTCGTCGCGAGCCAGCCCGGACAGGCGCTCATCCACATAGGCTTTGTCGATGACCACGCTTTCGCCCTCGGAATCCGGTCCGCGGAAGGAAATCTCCTCAAGCAGCCGCTCCATCAGGGTATGCAGACGCCGCGCCCCGATGTTCTCGGTCTGTGCGTTAACCTCGGTGGCGATCTCGGCGATGCGACGCACGCCATCGTCCTGAAAGCTCAGGGTCACGCCCTCGGTGCCCATCAGCGCGGTGTACTGTGCGGTCAGGGCGAAGTCCGGTTCGGTCAGGATGCGGGTAAAGTCGTCGGCGGTTAGCGCGTTGAGTTCGACCCGGATCGGCAAACGCCCCTGCAACTCGGGGATCAAATCCGAAGGCTTGGCCAGGTGAAAAGCGCCGGATGCCACGAACAGCATGTGATCAGTGCGCACGGTGCCGTACTTGGTGGTCACGGTGCAGCCTTCGACCAGCGGCAGCAGATCACGTTGCACACCCTCGCGGGAGACATCGCCACCGACCACTTCGCCACGCTTGCAGACCTTGTCGATCTCGTCGATGAACACGATCCCGTTCTGCTCAGCGGCTTCCAGCGCTGCGGCCTTGATCTTCTCCTCATCCAGCAGCTTGGCCGCTTCTTCATCGATGAGCAGACGCAAGCCATCCTTGACCTTGAGCTTGCGGCGGCGTGAGCGCTGCTGCCCCATGTTGGAGAACATGTTCTGGATCTGGCTGGTCATCTCTTCCATGCCAGGCGGGCCCATGATCTCGACCCCGACCGGGCGGTTGGCCACATCCAGTTCGATCTCGCGATCATCCAGCTGACCTTCGCGCAACTTCTTGCGGAAAATCTGCCGCGTCTTGTCCTGTTCGGCGCTGTTCTGGCTGTCCGGCTCGTGGTTCTGCGCGCGCGGCAACAGCACGTCGAGGATGCGCTCTTCAGCGGCCAATTCGGCCTTGGGCCGGGCCCGCGCCATTTCCTGCTCACGCACCATCTTGACTGCGGTATCGGCCAGGTCCTTGACGATGGAGTCGACCTCACGACCGACATAGCCAACCTCGGTGAATTTGGTCGCCTCGACCTTGATGAACGGCGCATTGGCAAGCCGTGCCAGGCGCCGCGCGATCTCGGTTTTGCCCACCCCGGTCGGCCCGATCATGAGGATGTTCTTAGGCGTGATCTCGTTGGCCAGCGCATCATCCAGGCGACGTCGCCGCCAGCGGTTGCGCAGTGCCACGGCGACCGCACGCTTGGCCTCGCTCTGGCCAATGATGTGCTTATCCAGTTCCTGCACGATCTCGCGCGGCGTCATCATCGATTCGTCACGAACCTCACTCATGGGAGCCCTCCGACCGGGCGCCGTCAAGCACTTCCACAGTCAGGTTGTTGTTGGTGTAAATGCAGATATCGCCGGCGATGCCGAGCGCTTCGCGCACGATCTTTTCAGCCGGCAGATCGGTGTTGCGGCACAGCGCCAGCGCTGCGGCCTGGGCAAAACTGCCGCCGCTGCCGATGGCCATGACTTCGTTTTCCGGTTCCATCACGTCACCGGTGCCGGAAATCATCAGGGTGGCTTCTGTGTCCGCCACGATCAGCATCGCTTCCAGACGCCGCAAGGCCCGGTCGGTGCGCCAGTCCTTGGCCATGTCGACCGCGGCGCGAACCAGATTGCCGCTGTGCGTTTCCAGCTTGGCCTCGAAGCGTTCGAACAGCGTGAAGGCATCGGCCGTGCCACCGGCAAAGCCGGCCAGCACCTTGTTGTGATAGAGCCGGCGCACCTTGCGCGCATTGCCCTTGATCAGCGTGTTGCCCAGCGTGACCTGCCCGTCCCCGGCCAGGGCCACCTGGCTGCCGCGTCGAACGCAGCAGATCGTGGTTCCGCGGAATTGCTCCAAAACGCCATCCTGCTTGCAAAGAGAATTGAATGTGAGGGCGACGGCCGCGCGTTCAAGTCACCCGCTTATTGCGACCGTCTGTCAGCGTGTCGGTTCGCCCGCAGGGGCAGGCCATCAGGGTTTTCGGCGTGCCCGCGGATGTGCCGCATCGTAGGCCCGGGCCAGATGCTGATAGTCCAGCCGGGTGTATATCTGCGTGGTGCTCAGATTGGCATGGCCGAGCAATTCCTGAACCCCACGCAGATCGCCGCCGGATTGCAGCAAATGGCTGGCGAAGGAATGCCTGAGCATATGCGGATGCAGGTGTTGCCCCAGGCCCAACCGCTGGCCCCACACCTCCATGCGCTGCTGGATGGCACGCGGCGATAGACGTCCGCCACGTTTGCTTACGAACAGTGCAGTCTCGGCCGGATCCGCCAGTTCGCCGCGCACGGCCAGCCAGTCGCGAATCGCTCTCATGGCGGTTTCACCAACCGCAATCATGCGCGTCTTGCCGCCCTTTCCAGTCACCTGCCAGCTGCGCCCTCGCTCAACCGTGGCGCAATCCAGGGCGGCCAGCTCAGCCAGACGCAAACCGCTGGAATAGAACAGCTCAAGCACGGCCCGATCGCGCAGGGCCAGAGCATCATCACGCGGCATGTTGTCGAGAAAATGGCTCAGCCGATCCACCTCCAGCGCCTTGGGCAAGGGCCGGGCTTTTTTTGGCGCGCGCACGCCATCGGCCGGGTTGTGCGCCAGCACACCCTCATTGACCAGATAGGCCAGAAAGCTACGCAAGGCGGAGAGCTTGCGCTGAATCGTAGCCGGGCTGCGCTTTTGGCGGTGCTGATCAGCCAGCCAGGCGCGCACCTGAGCCTGATCCCAGGCGGCCTCGTCGCGCCCGCAGGCACGCGCATGCGCCACAAACTCGTCCAGATCGCGGCGATAGGCTTTGAGCGTCAACGCCGAATAGCGCCGCTCATGGGTCAGGTGGGCGAGGAAACGCTCAAGCGTCGCGCTGGCCATGAAAGCGCAGAGCCGCCGCGCACAGGTTGGCTGTCATTTCCAGAAACAGCTTGCCCATGTTCGGTGTAAAGCGATCCGGGTCGGTGCTGCCCAGCGCGAGCAGGCCCAGACAGTCGGCCCGGTCGAGCGGCACCAGCGCAACCGACTGCAACTCCTCGTGATCACCAAACATCAGTTCACGCAGGGGCGCATCAATGCGATCGCAGACCACCTGCCCCTGACGGAAAAAGTCTTTCAGCGCTTCCGGCAGGGCATCGCGCTGCAGCGCGATCACACCGTTGTCGCTGTCGGGCTTGGTGTCGAACAAGGCCACGCGAACCGCCTCGACCGAAAATGCGTTGTGCAGCACGCTGCTCAATCCGGCCACCACGCTGGCCAGGCTGTCGGCACGGATCAGGGCCTCGGCCAGCTGATTCATGCTTTTAACGCGCTGCTCGTTGTCCCGCGCGGTGTGCAGCAATTCGTCCAGACGCTGATTGAGGCGCTGGTTGTTGTCGCGCAGCACACGCACCTGACGCTCGATCAAGGACACCGCACCGCCGCTGCCGTGGCGTATTGGCATTTCGGCCAGCACCTCGGCGTGACGAATGAAGAAATCCGGCGTGCGCGCCAGAAAGTCCAGCATGGCCTTTTCTTCGTCCTCGGACGGCGGAACCGGGAGTACTTCCGGTCGCGTCATAACTCAATCTCCCCTTCGAAAACCCACGTAGCCGGGCCTTCCATGAAAACATTCTGGCCTTCATCCCAGGCGATACGCAATTGCCCGCCAGGCAGGTCGACCCGCACCCGCGCTTCGGTGTGCCCCCACACCCGTTGTATCACCGCGGCCGCACAGGCGCCGCTGCCACAGGCCGGCGTTTCGCCCACACCGCGCTCAAAGACCCGCAAACGCAGGTGATCCGCGGCCACACGCTCGACAAAACCGACATTCACGCCCTCAGGAAAAGCCGCGTGACGGGTCAACGCCTCACCCCACTGCTGCACCGGAGCACGTGCCACGTCATCGACCTCGATGACGAAATGCGGATTGCCCACACTGACCGCGCCACCGCTGACCATGCCCACCGGGCTGTCCAGGGTGTAGCGCTCCGCCTGCGCCGGCACATCCAATGGAATACGCGCCGGCTGAAATTCGGGTCGCGACAGCTCGGCACGCACCCAGTCCTGTTCCAGCAATTCAAGATTCATGCGGGTGGTGCGCGTGGCCACCTGAATGGCGCGCGCCGTGGACAGGCCCTGACGCTCGACAAAGCGCGCCAGACAGCGCGCACCGTTGCCGCACTGGCCGACTTCACTGCCATCGCAGTTGAAAATGCGATAACCGAAATCCGCCTGCGCATCAGGCGCCGGATCAACCACCAGAATCTGATCGCAACCCACCCCGAAACGGCGGTCACCCAGCTTGCGGCACTGTGCAGCCGTCAGCGTCAGCGGGGTCGACACACCGTCGAGCACGACAAAGTCGTTGCCCAGTGCCTGCATCTTGGCGAAAGGGAGCTTCATGATCGATCCTGGTAAGTTCTGAGCTATTTTCTCATGATTGGCGCCACTTTGAGATGACCAGCCCGATGACCACGATTCACGGCGGATGCCATTGCGGCGCCGTGCGCTACCGCGCCGAGCTGAGCGAGCCGCTTGAAGCGCTGCGCTGCAACTGTTCGATCTGCGCAGCCTGCGGTTTTGTCCACCTCATTGTCGCGGCGCGCAACTTCACCCTGCTGACCGACCCGGCGGCGCTCAGCGAATACCGTTTCAACAGCGGCGTCGCCCGCCATTTGTTCTGCGCGCAGTGCGGGATCAAGTCGTATTACGTGCCGCGCTCCAACCCCGACGGTATCAGCCTCAATCTGAACTGCATCGAGGAACGTGGACAGCTTGATGTGCGCATCAGCGACTTCGATGGACAGAACTGGGAAGCACACGCCGCGTCGTTGCAGCACCTGTCGGCCTAGCGCGCGTCCTGGCTCAGGCAGTTGCGCTGGAACTGGCGCGGCGACACGCCTGTCAGCGCCCGGAAGGCGCGGGAGAAATGCGCCGCATCGGAATAGCCGAGTTCGAAAGCCACATCGGTGACACGCCCGCCCTCGGCCAGGCGTTGTTCGGCGCGCCGCCGAATCACCGTGTTGAGCACGCTGCGAAAAGCCACACCATGGGCACTCAGATGGCGCTGCAATGAGCGCGCGGACAACCCGATGTGCCGGCTGACCCAGTCGATCGTGGCGGTCCCTTCGAGCACGGCCAGATCAACCACCTGGGTGATGCAGGCCACGATGTCATCCTCACCGGGAATCGGCGCAACCTGCGGCCAGGTCGCCACGCCGAGCTGCGGGCGCGTGCGCGCCAGCAGCGCCGCGGGAAACACCACCGAGGCAAGCTCGCCACGCACCAGGTCGCAGCTCAGCAGCGCCTGTGCGACGCGCCGCTGGGCCTCGCTGGCGTCACGACTCTGCACGTAGTGCGGCGTCCAGTCCGGCCCCGCGTAACGGCGCAGCAGGTCCAGCATGTAGCCATAGGCCAGCAACTCGTTGCTGTTGCGCCCCACATCAACCGGGGTGGTGACCTGATAGCTCCAGTGCGCCCACGGACCGGTGAGTGTCAGCGTCATCGCGGTGCCGGCCTGCAGGCCGGTGCTGATGCTGCGGTTGGCAGCGGCAATCGCATCGCCCAGCGTTGGCGCCGACAGCACGGCACTGCCAAACGCGCCGAGGCCCGCCAGGCCGCCCTGCGTGGAAAGCCGCAGCGCCAACACCGGATCATCCAGCTCACGCGAGGCACCATCGACGATGCGCAGCTGATCCTTGAGCAGCAAGGTGCGTTCGGGCTCGTAAGCCAGACGCAGGGGCACGTCGGCCCGCTTGAAAACGCGCTCCAGACTGCCACCTGCACGCCTCACCACATCCGCAATCGGCCCCATCGAGCGGGCCTTGGTCATGGCGGTACTGGCGCCAGCATGCTTGGACTCGGACATCACACGACACCCCGCAATGCGACGAAGCGGCCATTGTGACCCATCTCCCGGCGCGCCCAAACCGGCTGGCGCGAAATGGCAGGCCCGCCGCTCGCGCCCCTCCTAGAGTACAAGGCGCCCGACCGGGCATGCATTCATCAAAGGAGACTCAAACCATGCAGGAACTGCTCGAAACCGTATCCCGACTGACCCCTTACCCGGTGTCGGAAATCAAATGGCACCGCCTGTTCGAGCCGGAAGCCCTGGGCTACCGCGTCGACTATTGGGTGGCGCCGCTGGGCACCGACCAGGCTGCGGGCAGGGCCGACTTTCTGGTCAAGTGGGAGCCGGACTGCTACTGCCATTTCCACCGTCATACCGGTGCAACCACGGTTCAGGTGCTGCAGGGCGAGCACCACGTGATCGAGGAGAGCGACACCGAAACGGTGCACAAAATTCGCAAGCCGGGCCACGTGGCGAAAAACCCGCCCGGTGATCTGCACATGGAATATGGTGGCCCGCAGGGCTCGATGCTGTTTTTCAGCATGCAGACCGATGACGGCATTCTGTTCGAGTTCGTGGACCGCAACAGCGGCGCCATCCTGCGTGAGGTCAGCGTCGACGATTTCACCAACAGCCACTTCTGAGCAGCACCACGCGGCTGACCCCAGGGCCAGCGGGTCAGCCGTGCCTGGACACCCTCAGGCCGTCAGGGGCAAGGCATAATTGTGCTTTTGCCCTCGCCCGACACCAGCATGACGGACGCACCGCCATCCACAGACACGGCCAAAGTCTTACGCTGGCGCGATGCCGAGCAGGCCAGCGTACGCGCCTTGCTCGGCACATTCGGTCTGAGCGTGGAATCCGTCGCCGATGGCCAGGACATCCCGGCCAGCTACTGGGGCGACGATGAAGCCGGCCTGATCGGCGCGCGGGTCATGGTGCGTGGCGACACGCCGCTGCATTCGCTGCTGCATGAAGCCTGCCATGCCATCTGCATGGGCGCGCAGCGCCGCGCCACCCTGCACACCGATGCCGGCGGCGATGATGCTGAAGAGAACGCCGTGTGCTATCTGCAGATCGTGCTGGCCGGGCGCATACCCGGCTTTGGCCGCCGGCGCTGCTGTGCCGACATGGATGCCTGGGGCTACAGCTTTCGCCTGGGTTCGGCACAGCGCTGGTTCGAACACGATGCCGCGGATGCCCAGGCCTGGTTGGCCGAGCGCGGCCTGCCCTGCGCATAAGGCTCAGCGCAGGGTCACCAACTCTTCCGATGCGGTCGGGTGGATGGCGATGGTGTCATCCAGATCACGCTTGCGCGCCCCCATCTTCACCGCCACGGCAAAGCCCTGCAGCATCTCGTCACTGCCCGGGCCAATGCTGTGCAAACCCACCACCCGCTCATCATCACCGACCACCACCAACTTCACGGCACTGGGTTGCTTGTGGGTCAGCAAGGCGTTGTGCAGGGCCTTGAACTCAGCGCTGTAAACCTTGACCGCGTCGCCGTAGCGCTCTCGCGCCTGCGCTTCACTCAGGCCCACGGTACCGATCGGCGGATGGCTGAACACCACGGTCGGCACACAATCATGGTCAAGCTTGGCCTCGCTCTGGCCACCGAACAGGCGGTCGGACAAACGCCGCCCGGCCTGAATGGCCACCGGGGTCAGGGCCGGCGCCGAGGTCACGTCACCGACCGCGTAAACCTGCGGCTGGCTGGTTTGCTGCCATTCATCAACCGCAATGTGGCCGCCGGCATCCAGCGCCAACTCGGCCTGCTCCAGGCCATCCAGATTGGGCCTGCGACCGGTCGCCCAGATCAGGCTGTCGACCTCCAGATCGTCACCGCTGGACAGCGTCACGCGCACGCCGTCAGCGGCCGGACTCAAGGCCTGCGGCGAGGTCTGCAGATGCAGGTTGATGCCACTTTCCTGCATGTACGGCGTCAGCGTGTGCGACAGAATGTCATCGAAATGACGCAGCACATGGTCGCCGCGCACCAGCAGGTGCACCTCGCTGCCCAGTGCCCGTAGCACCCCGGCCAGCTCCACCGCGATATAGCCCGCGCCAACCAGCGCAACCCGCTGCGGGCGCTGGGTCAGGGCAAAGAATCCATCCGAGGTGATACCCAGCTCGGCTCCGGGCAGATCCGGCACACTAGGCTTGCCACCGGTGGCGATCAGCACATGCTCGCCGCCAATCCGTTGTCCGTCGACCTCAACCTCGTGCGGATTCACAAAACGCGCCTGACCACGGTAGATGTCCACCGCATCTTTGTTCAGATTGTTTTCGTAAATGCCGTTGAGGCGCCGCAGATAGGCTTCGCGGTCGGCCACCAGCCTGGCCCAGTCATGGCTAGGCTGCAGCGGCGCGAAACCATAGCCCGGCGCATCCTCAAGCGCATGGGCAAGCTGCCCGGCGTGCCACATCAGCTTCTTGGGCACACAGCCCACATTGACGCAGGTGCCACCCAGTTGCGCAGCTTCCACCACCGCCACGCGAGCCCCGTACTGAGCCGCCCGCCGGGCGCTGGCGATACCGCCGCTGCCGCCACCGATAACCAGATAATCGTATTTCATAAATTCACATTCGCTGTGCAGTCACAGTGCTAGACTTCAGGCCTTTCCATCCACCGGGGATATTGGCATGGAAGAGGGAGCCAGCAACATTTCGACCTTCGTATTCTGGGGATTGATCGCCGCCGCCGTGGTGTACGCCGTGGTGATCTACAACAATCTGGTCAGTTTAAAGCACGCCGTCTCCAAAGCCTGGAGCAACATCGACGTGCTGCTCAAGCAGCGCCATGACGAACTGCCCAAACTGGTTGAAACCTGTCGCCAGTACAAAGACTTTGAGCAGGAAACCCTGGAAAAGGTCATGCAGGCACGCGCCGATGCACAGAACGCCCGGCAACGCGGCGATGTGAAAGGTGTGGGGCAAGCGGAAAGCGCCATGCGTCTGGGCCTGGGCAACCTGTTTGCCGTCGCCGAAGCCTACCCGGAACTCAAGGCGGACCAGGCCTTCCAGCAGCTGCAGGGCCGCATCACCGGCCTGGAGAATTCGATCGCCGATCGGCGTGAGTTCTACAACGAAAGCGTCAACCTGAACAATGTCCGCATCGAGCAGTTCCCGGACGTCATCATTGCGCGCATGCTGGGCTTCAAATCAGCTGATCTGCTCGAGTTCTCGCAAAGCGAAACGGCCGACGTCAACATCCGTTCGCTGTTCTCCTCCTAGAGGGCTTATCACCGCCCGATGAACCTCACAGAGCTGAGCCACCAAGTCCAGCTGCTGGAGCCCGACGAATTCTGGATCAGCACCGGCGTGCTGGCGCTGCTCTCCCTGATCGGCGCGGTCATGGCCTGGCTGAAGCTGCTCAAGGGACGCCAGATCCAGGACACGCCGACGTCGAAAATTCGCTCGGCCGCGCAGGGCTATGTCGAACTCGAAGGCATCGCGCGCATGCTGCCGGGCGACCCGGTGGTGTCACCGCTCAGCGGCCAGCAGTGCTGCTGGTGGAAATACGCGGTCGAGGAAAAACGCACCACCTACAGCAATGGCCGGCGCAACACGCGCTGGGCAACCATCGAATCGGCGTGCAGCGACGACCTCTTCCAGCTCGTCGACGAAACCGGCGACTGCGTGGTCGATCCCGACGGCGCCAGCATCATCCCCAATCAGCGCGTGCGCTGGTACGGCTCATCGCGACGGCCTCCGAGAAAGCCGGACAAAAGCCCGTTCTTCGGGCTTGGCTCATACCGCTACACCGAGCAGACCATCAGCATCGGCAGCCCGCTGTATGCGCTGGGCTGGTTTCGCACCCAGGGTGGCATCGCACACAGTTTTGACGACCGCAGCGCGGTGCGCGAATTGCTGGCGGAATGGAAGGCCGACCAGGCCCGACTGCTGCGCGAATTCGACAGCAACGGCGATGGCCAGATTGATATGCAGGAATGGGCCGCAGTGCGCGAAAAAGCCGTTCAGCAGGTGCGCCAGCGCCAGCTGGAAACGGCCATCGACCCGGATATTCATATACTGTGCCGCCCGCCGCACCGACGCCGCTTTTTGCTGTCTACCGTGGCCCAGCATGATTTGATCCGCCAGGCACGCTGGTACGTGATCGCTGGCATGACCCTGTTCCTGGGCTGCGGCGCCGCCGCAGTTTGGCTGGCCACCGCGCGTGGCGTCATTTGAACGAAGATTTTTTATGGCTGATGCACAAAACCCCCTACTCGACTGGCAGGGCCCGACCCCACCGTGGGATGCGATCCAACCGCAGCACCTCGAACCGGCGGTTGATCAGGTCATCGCCGATAACCGTGCACTGATCGAGCAGGTCACCGCACAGACCACGCACGACTGGGACAACACCGTGCGCGCGATGGAAGCGGCGGACAATCGCCTGCACAAAGCCTTTCAGCCGGGCTCGCACCTGCATTCGGTGTGCAACACCAGCGAATGGCGAGCCGCCTATGAAGCCTGCCTGCCCAAGCTGACCGCCTACAGCAGCGAGGTGGGCCAGAACGCTGCCCTGTTCGCCGCCTATCGCGCAGTCAGCCAACAGGACGGGCTCGATCAGGCACAGCGCCAGCTGCTGGATCATGCCCTGCGCGATTTCAAATTGTCCGGCGTGGCCCTGCAAGACACCGCCAAGCAGCGTTACCGCGAGATCCAGCTGCGCCTGGCCGAGCTGACCAATCATTTCGAGCGCAATCTGCTCGACGCCACCGACGCCTGGCAGCACCATGTCAGCGACGAGGCCGAGCTGGCCGGCCTGCCCGATTCGGCACGCCGCATGGCGGCCGGCAAGGCCCGCGAGAAAAACCTGGAAGGCTGGCTGTTCGGGCTGGACTTCCCCAGCTTCGATGCCGTCATCACTTACGCCGACAACCGGGATTGGCGCGAAACCGTCTACCGCGCCTACAGCACCCGGGCCTCCGATCAGGGCGAGGCTGCGGGCCACGACCCGAGCAAGGACAACGCGCCGCTGATGCGCGAGATTCTGGCCTTGCGCGCCGAAGAGGCCGAACTGCTCAGCTTCGCCAACTACGCCGAGCTCTCGTTGGCCAGCAAGATGGCCGAAAGCCCGGCCCAGGTTGAAAGCTTTCTGCTCGACATGGCCGCCAAAGCGCGACCGGCGGCCCAGCGCGAACTGGCCCGGCTCAGCGCCTTTGCCCAGGAACTGGGTGGCCCGAGCGAGCTGCAACCCTGGGACATCGCTTACTACTCAGAAAAGCTCAAAACCCGCCTGTTTGGCCTGGAAGACGAAGCGCTCAAGCCCTACTTCGCCCTGCCCAATGTGCTGGAAGGTATGTTCAGCGCCGCGCAGAAGTTGTTCCGGGTGAGTTTCCAGGAGCAGGATCTGGCGGTGTGGCACCCCCATGTGCGCGCCTTTGAGGTGCGCAACGAAGCAGGTGAGCTGATCGCCTGGTTCTATCTCGACCCCTATGCACGCGAGCAGAAACGCGGCGGCGCCTGGATGAATGACATGGCCGGCCGCATGCGCACCAGCGACGGCACGCAGCTGCCGATCGCCACGCTGACCTGCAACTCCGCGCCGCCCAGCGATGGCCGCCCGGCCCTGCTCACGCATGATGATGCGGTGACCCTGTTCCATGAATTCGGCCACGGTCTGCAGCACATGCTGACCCAGGTCGATCACTTGGGCGTGGCCGGCATCAACGGCGTGCCCTGGGATGCGGTCGAGCTGCCCAGCCAGTTCATGGAGAACTGGTGCTGGGAGGCCGAGTCGCTGCGCGAGTTCGCCCATCATTATGAAACCGGCGAACCCATCCCGGTCGACTGGATTGACCAGATTCGCGCCTCACGCACCTTCCACGCGGGCCTGGGCGCCATCCGCCAAATCGAGTTCGCACTGTTCGACCTGCGCCTGCACAACCGTCGCGATGAGGTCGACGTGCAAGCCCTGTTGCAGAGCGTGCGTGAGCAGGTCGCGGTGCTTCAGCCGCCAGCCTGGAACCGCTTCGCCAACAGCTTCTCGCACATCTTCGCCGGCGGCTACGCGGCCGGTTACTACAGCTACAAGTGGGCCGAAGTGCTGGCCGCCGACGCCTTCGAAGCGTTCCGCGAGAACGGCATCTTCGACCCAGCCACCGGCCTGCGCTTCCGTCAATGCATTCTGGAAACCGGCGGCAGCGAAGACGCCATGGCGCTGTTCAAACGCTTCCGTGGGCGCGAACCCAGCGTCGATGCACTGTTGCGCCAGGATGGCCTGCTCGAAGCCTCAGCCAGCTGACGTCAGCCGGAGCCCACTCTGAATTGAGCGCCGGGCGTGCCCAGCCGTGCAAGCTTGCCCAGCCTCCCACCATCGACCACAAGCCTTCACCATGAAAATCGCCACCTGGAACGTCAATTCGCTGAAAGTCCGCCTGCCCCACCTGCTCGAGTGGCTGGCCGAGGCCCAACCGGACGTGGTCGGACTGCAGGAGACCAAACTGCAGAACGAGAACTTTCCGGCCGACGCCTTGCGTGAGGCCGGCTACGAAGTGGCGTTTCACGGCCAGAAAACTTACAACGGCGTCGCGCTAATCGCGCGCAGCCAGCCGCAGGATGTGTGGACCGGTCTGTCCGATGGGCAAGCCCGTGTGATCACCGGCAGCGTTGATGGCGTGCGCATCATCTGCGCCTACGTGGTCAATGGTCAGGCCGTCGGCTCGGAAAAATTCGCCTACAAGATGTCCTGGCTTCAAGAACTCAAGCAGCGCCTCAGCGATGAGCTGCAGCAGCATGAACAGCTGGTGCTGATGGGCGACTTCAACATCGCACCACGGCCTTGCGACACCCACGACCCGGAACAATGGGAAGGCAAGATTCTGTGCTCGGACGAGGAGCGCGCCGCGCTGACAGAACTGCTGGATCTGGGCCTGGTCGACCCCTGGACGCGCTTTGATCACGGCGACGAAAGTGCCGCCGACAACAAGGACCGCTTCACCTGGTGGGATTACCGCGCCGCCGGCTTTCGCCGCAATCTGGGGCTGCGTATCGACCACACCCTGATCACGCCAGCGCTGGACGCACGCTGCACCGATTGTCGGGTTGATCTGGCGCCGCGTCGCCTTGAGCGCCCCTCAGACCATGCGCCGGTGGTGGTCACGCTGGATTGATCGCTCAATCCAGCGGCATGATTTTCACATCGTCACCGCGATAAGAACCGAGACTAGCGGTGGCATGCTGGTGAATCTCCACCGGGCGCTCGAACACCGATTCACCGGCCACGACAACATCCTGGCCCAGCACGATCACCACCCGCTTGGCGAGCTTGCGATTGTTGCCGGTATCCTCCACATGCAGCCCGCCATCGACACGCGTACCGTCACGCAAATCGATCCGCCCGTGGACCGTCTCAACGCTGCCGCGAACGGTCGCTGCAGTGGCCGTCAAGGCGCCGTTGACGGTGCTGATGTCACCGCCGATGCGCACCTCGGCAAGCAGTTCGATGTCGCCGTTCACGACTTCGATGTCGTCACCGATGGTACTGCCCGCACCGACATGCATGCGGCCATTGACCGACTCAATGCTTTCAATGCGGCAGCGCTGGCCAATCCGGATATCACCGTTCACCGAGGTCACCGACTCCGCCACGCTGGTATCACCGATGTCGATGTTGCCGTTCACCGATGACACGTCCTCGACAAAGCTGCCCGCCGGCAGAGTGATGTCACGGTTGACCGAATTGCGGTCGGCATCGCGCGGCTGGTCGTAACGGGCCTCGCCGGCATTGACCACCAGCACACAGGAACTCAGTGCCACGCACGCAGCCACAGCAGACATTTTCACAAACAGGTTCATGACGCACTCCGATAGATAAGTTTCATACCGACCTATCAAGCCTCATGCCAACATGTAAGCTCCTGTTTTTATTGAATTCACCCACGAAGAAATGAACATCGCGGGTGCTTTTCACCGATTAATGGTGTTTTTCACACCTGCTTCACCGCGAATCGCTGGATGCATCGGATGAAACGTAGGCTGCGCCAGCGGGCAGCGGCGCACCCCGCAACACCCGCCAGAACTCGGGAAATTCGATCACCAGCGTCGCCAGCACGCCAAGCCCGCTGAAAACCAGCGCCAGCGTGGAGGCCAGATGACCATGAGGCAGCCACAGGATCAGGGCCAGCACGACCAGACCGCTGGCCACAAAGCCGCCCAGACTCATGGCGCAGAACTGACGCGCACTGTTCACCGACGTATCGAAACGAAACAGAAACGGACTGGCCAGCAGACTGTCAGGGAAATGAACGCGCGCCCGCAGCAATCGCGCGCCCAGCAGGTGACCCCATTCATGCACCAGAAAGCCACACAGCACGGTCATCGCGGCCACCAGCACACTGATCACCACAGACGCACCACCACCCGCCGCAGGCAAAGCCCAGTGCCAGGCGGCCAGGGTGACCGCCAGCACCAGAGCATCTCGCCCGGCCAGTTTCGCAGCGCGCACGGTCGCAAGACCTAGGCGCGGCGCGGCGGCAAGGGCACCAGCCCCGAAACCTGACGCATATGCTCTGCGTAGGCCGGGCGGCGCTGCATGCTGCGTTTGTCCATCATCGGAATGCTCACAAACACGAACATCACCGTCATCGACAAGGCCCCCGGCACCAGCCACCACCAGGACTGTGGCGACACCACCAGGCCAAACAGCATCAGCCCCCACCAGAACGCGACCTCACCGAAATAATTCGGGTGACGCGACCACGCCCACAAGCCTTCATTGATGATGCCGCCGGGCTGCCGCCGGCGCAGGTAAGCATGCAGCTGCAAATCCGCGAACATCTCGATCAGGATGGCGCCAAAGGTCAGCGCAAACGCCACGGCATCCAGCCAGCCCAGCGGACCTGTGCCGAAGCGCATCACCGCGTAAACCGGCAAACAGCCGAGGAAAACCTGCACGGTGGGAAAGACGTGAATGCCCCCAAGATCGGCCCACATGGCCGCCTTGCCGGCGCCCTCACGGACCATGGGGTAGCGCCAGTCCTCGTGATGCAGACCGGGCCAGTTGACGGTCCAGTTGGCGGTCAGCCGGATCGCCCAGAACCACACCAAGCCCATCACCAGCCAGGCCCGTGCGCTCTCCATCGCTGCCGGGTAGCTGTACATCCAGTACACCGCCAGCAAGGGCGGAATAACGCTCCAGTAAGGGTCGTACATGCTGGAATTTCGTAAGCCGCGACTGAAGCCGAAAATCACAACCGTGGCCGCAATGTCTGCGGCGAAGGCGTCCCACGGCGCCGGCCACGGCACCACGTAGAGCACCCCCAACGCAGCCGCAACGCACGCGACATAGGCCACAAAAACCCAACCGAGATCACGACAATTCGGCATGGACATCTCCTCATTTATCTTGGTTTTAAGGAGATCATCTTACAAAATCATGCAAGCCTCGCGCGACACCTGCGCATGATTTGTATGCGTAGACGCTACGCCGCCTGCAGAGTGTTGTGGCAACGCTGAACTTCGAGCAACGCCTCGGCAATCAGGAATTCCGGAATATGCAGGTAACTGCGCAGCACAATTTCAACCGTCTCTTGGCTGATCGGCGGTGAGGCGGCAAAAAAGTGGCGCACACGCTGCAGATGGAGTGACCGCGTACTGGAATCAAGCGACATAGTGTTATCCGGCGTAGTGAACATCACCATCATCACCAAGCCGATGTGAAAACTTCGTCAGTGCCCGTTCCAGCATGCCGACCATGAATGATGGCTCTTGACCTAAAGCCGACTTCAAGTGACACGCTTATGTTGTTGCCCCACCGGGGCCCTTGTTCAGGAAACACACCGTGAGCGTTACCTTTCATGTCATTGCGCTCGGCATTGGCGCCACACTGATCGTTGATCTGTGGGCCTGGCTGCGTCTACGTATATTCCATATTCAGCAACCGGATTACGCACTGGTGGGACGCTGGTTTGGCCACATGCCGCACGGCCGGTTTCGTCATCAACGCATCGGCGACTCCACACCCATTCGAGGTGAACTGATCATCGGCTGGACGATGCATTACCTCATCGGCATCGCCTTTGCGGCGCTGCTGATCGGCTTTACCGGCCCGACCTGGCTGCACACCCCCAAGCTCTTGCCTGCACTGACACTGGGAGTAACCAGCGTGGCCGCGCCTTTTGTCTTGATGCAACCCGCCCTCGGCGCGGGTCTTGCCGCCCGGGCGACACCCCAGCCCGGCCGGGCACGCGCCCACAGCCTTGCTACGCACGCCATCTTTGGCATCGGCCTGTACCTAACCGCGGTAGCACTCAAGACTCTGAGCTGAACCTGAGACCGTCCATCACCCCGCCTGGCGCAGAAAGCAAACGGCCCGCGTAAAGCGGGCCGTTTTCATCCTGATAGCACTGCCGATCAGCGGTTAAGTGCCTCCGCAACTGCGGCAAACACATCGACCAGACCATGGCCCTTATCGAACGAGGTTGGCGTCGTCGGATTGGCTGGGTCAGCCTGGTACGCCGCGCCCGTTGTGATCGGTCGAGCGGTGTCTTCGAGAATGTCTTCAACCTGTGCCGGCGTCAGGCTCGGGTTGGCCTGCAGCATCAGCGCGACGATCCCCGCAATATGCGGCGCTGCCATCGAGGTACCGGACATCGTGGCGTACTCGTTGGAGCCGTTGGTGCCGGTCAGACAAATCGGCAAGGTCAGGCGGCACGGCGACAGAATGCCGTCCCCAGGCGCGGCAATGTCCGGATAGGTGTTCACCGCACCAGCCAGACCACGCGATGAAAAATCGGACATCGGTCCATTTTGAATGCCGCTGTCCTGGTCATTGTAGGACGCCACACAAATCACACCCGGCGTCGGATCTACACAGGTCGGGCTGGTGTTCTGAACCGAACCATCGCCACCATCATTACCAGCGGCAAACACCACCACCACGCCGGCATCGACCAGCGCACGGGTGGCAACCGAGGTTGCGCTGCCCGGGTCATAGGCACCACCACCGGCGCCCCAACTGTTGTTCACCACACGAATGGCCGGGCTGACCTGATCATGGTTATCCAGCACCCACTCCAGACCCGCCAGCGCATCATGCATGCTGATCGCCGTGCCGCCGGATACGCCATACAGCGTGGCACCGGGTGCCGCGCCATGATAGATGCCGTCGGAAGCCGCACCGGTCCCGGCAATCGTGCCGGCCACATGGGTGCCATGACCGCCCGCACTGATGGTGTCTGAATCAGTGACCGGAATCGCGATACCGGTCAGCGGCACGAGTTTGACGTTACCGCCCATGCGGTCGGACAGATCCGGATGGGTGCCGTCAACGCCACTGTCGACCACAGCCACACCAACGCCCGCGCCGTCATAAGCCACACCGCCAACAGCACCATTGAGCACATTCTGACCGCCGGTGGCCTGGTGCGAGGTATCCAGCAGGTACTGCAGCGGCTGGTTGTATTCGACCCGCGAGACCAGACCGGTCAGGGCCAGCGCCTGAAACAGACTGGCCGTGCCGGTGGCGCCAAATACGCCGATGTTGTCGAACACGCCGTTGATATCCAGCCCCACCGTCTGAGCTGCAGCAATCACCGCATCCAGCTCAATGCCCTCAGCGGGATGAACGATGGCCAGGGTGGCTGTGGTGGCGTGGGCCACCTGCGTATCGATCGCATTGAACAGAGCGCTGTTCAGCGACAGTGGACCAAGAGCCTGGGCCGAGGTGACCATGGCAAGCGAAGCGAAAGCGCTCGTTTTCAGCAAGCGCGCGAGTGAGTGATTCATGCAAATCCTTTCCTAGATTTTCGCCAACGGGTCTCTAACCCGACGAGTTTCCGCGTGCCGGAAGCCGAATCACCATGCCGCTTCGATCCGATATCGCCAGGGTCAAGCTGGTGTTCGCCTGACGATCGATCTAGCACGCGGATAAGAAGGAGCACGAACAACTCCCAGGAAAGGTTCCACACCCGTCCAGGTTGAAAACCCTGGATACTCCCCAGCGTCAGCGCGGCTCTAAAATCGCCAGTCCAGACGCAACCGCACTTGCCGTGGCTCAACCGGATGGAAATGAATATCCTCCACCGCACTGTTTTCGTTTTCGAGCTGTGATGCATAGAAGTACGTGATATCGGCATCGCTGCTGTCCAAAACGTTATACAAGCCAAGTTCCAGCTTCGCGCGTTCATGCAAGCGATATCCGACCTCAAGATTGACGACCGTGGTGGAATCCGAGCGCACGCTGTTGTCTTCGATCAACGGCGCTTTGCCCAGATAACGCACACGCACACCAGCCGACCACCCCTGAAAGTCGCTGAGCCCCAGCCCGGCTGACACCACGTGCTCGACGGCGCCAGGTATGCGGTCAGCCGGGCTATCGATATCGAAGCGGGCATGTGACCACGCGTAATCGATATCGGCGACAACCCGTGAAAATGGGCGGAAGTACGCCGCAGCTTCGATGCCGTAACGCTGACTGGCATCAGAGGCTTCCGTCGCACCACCATCACCCACGTAAACCAGCTCGGAATCAAGCTCAAGTGCCCACAGGCTCAGCGAGGCCTGAAGTTTCTCGCTTGGTCGCCAGACCGCGCCTAGATCCGCGCCATCCGCAGCCACCAGCGGCTGCACAGGCCTAACCTGGGCGAAGTTGTCATCAGCCGGATCAACCCGAATCACCGTTCCGCGCGCATCGTTGCTGTGGAAACCACGCCCCAAGTTGGCAAACAACTCAATACGCGGCGCTACCGACCAGGTCAGGCTGAACTTTGGTGCGACGATGGTATCGCTGGTTGAACCGGAATTGTCAGGCGTATCCGAACGCACATCAAAGCGGTAGGTGTCTGCCCTCACACCCGCAACGATACGCAGCGTGTCCGTTAATGGCATCTGCCATTCGGTAAATACGCCAAGGCTGGTTTCGTCAACCTTGTCCAGACGCACGGTGCTCAGGCGCTGCCGCGCTTGCGTGGAGAACAGCCCGACATCCCCAATCGCATCGTGTCTCAAATCTGCGCCAAGCACGAGCAACCCAGACATGATGCCCTGATCGATGGGCAGATGACGGTGCGCTGAGGCACCGTAGATTTGCCGACGATCAAGCTGCTCAAACTGATCACCGTTCTGCGTATCCTCAAGGAAATAGGTGAAGTTGGAGAACAGTTGCAAATCGTAACGGATGGCATAGACATCCAGCGCCCAATGCCCAACGCCTTCTTCCTGTTGCAAGCCAAATGACACGCTGTAACGTGACGTCTTGCCGCCAACCGTTGGATCAATCGCACCCAGGGGTGAAATGAGGTCAGCGCGCACCGCCCGGAGCGGGATTTGATCAGTGGCATCCCATTCGCTGTCGTAAGCCATCAATGTCAGGTGAAGGTCGCGCTGCGATGTTTTTTCAGCGTATCGGGCCAACAGCTTCAAACTACTCAAGTTCTGATCCAATACCCAGGGGCCATCGTAGCGGGTGGCATCTACCGCCATCAGCAGCGTCCCATCAGCCAAACGCGGAGCGCCAGCCATCATGGCTCTTGCAAAGCCGTCCTCGCCACCAGCGAGACTGAGCTGATTCGCATCCAGCGTGCGACGCAATCGAAATTGCGCGTTGCCTGCAGCAGCAAAGTCCCCGACATCAGCGTAGTAAGGGCCTTTTCTGTAGCTCAGGCTCTCGACCATCTCCGGAATTACAAAGTTGATGTCCGAATAGCCCTGACCGTGCCCATGAGACCGCATGTTGACGGGCATACCCTCAACAAAGGTGGCGAAATCCGTACCGTGGTCCAGATTGAAGCCACGCAAGAAGTATTGATTCGCCTTGCCTTCACCGCTGTGCTGCGTGGCGATCATGCCCGGAATGAACTCAAGCAATTCCGCCATCCGCGTTATGGGACGCGCCGCCAATTGCTCTTGCAGGACCACGCCTTGAGAGGCGCTGACTGCTCCTAAAGCATCCGAGGATTCGCCGATGACGGTGACATTCTCAAGTTGCGTTGCAGGCAATCCGCCACACAGGGCGACAGTGCTGAACAGCGCGATGGTCAGAGCGGCGAAGGATCGAGTGAAAGCCGTAAGCTGTTTCACGCTCGTATTGTCTCCATGTCCATTGCATTTGGTCTTTAAGACCTCGCACCGAACGCTACTATCGTGGCGAGATTTGCTGAGCATTGTTTTTCTGAACATCTTCAGCCTGTGACTGGTGCGGCGCATGTGGCCGCCACTGCCTGTGCGCAAGACGATGTTTGAGCTCGCTCTTGATGTCTCGCGCCCACAGCGCGCTAGCATCGGTGTGATCTTCTGGGATGTTCTCCAGAATGGACAGGGTCGCGCGGATCTCATCTTCTCCGGAGGCAACCTGACCAAGGCACGCCGCGACGATCCAGTCGGGCATCTGCGTACTCAGCGGGGCGCAGCTCGCACGCGCCCGCGACCAGTGCCCCGTTGCAGCTTCAACCGCAGACAGCACCAGCAACGCTTGTGGATCACCAGGATGTGCATCCAGGTGGCGCTTGAGCAAGCGTCGTGCACTTACAAAATCGTGTTCATGCTGCGCACGCATGGCTTCGGCCAGATCAGCGTGAACACCCGAAGGCAATTTCAGGTTGCCGTGTCCATGCACAGCGCCAGCCTTTGCTGCCAACGGCGCAAAAAGAAGAGCCGCGAGAATCGCGGCCCTCCTGATACTTCTGACAACCCTACTCACTGGAACACGTCCGAAAATGCTGAGTCATCCTCAGGAAAATCGAATTGTGTCGTTTCGATACTCACCGGCTCCAATGACGTGTTGGTGGGGTCAACCAACTCAAGCAATAACTCATCAAATGCCACAACTGCCGGCGTGGGCTCAGGCACTCCGGACAGTTGATCATTGGTCTCGCATGCCGCCACAAACATGACGGCCACAGCCATCAGTGTTAGCCGGCTCATGCGCCCGCTCCAGCAAACGGCGGTGCCAGGTAGGGGAAGCGCTCCAGATACGCTGACGGATCAGGCTTGGCTCCGTCGTTGGCCACGGCGCCAGCGTTCACCACGACAGGTTCAGGGCCAGAAACATCGCAGGTCTGCAAACTGTTCTGATTGGTCCCATCAACGGCACCAAGAACAACGTTCAGTGCAATATCCACCACGTCATCAATCGGGCGGCGACCGTTCGGGAAACCACTTAGATCGCAAGCCAGAAAGCCCAGGTCACTCTGGTCAGCCCGCGCGGTGGCAGGCACGGCAGTGTTTAAGCGCAGCATCTCGCCGACCCCAGACTGATTCTGTGGCTGAGTGAAGTTGAAGCTTGAACCATTCACATCAGCGGTAATCCCTGTCACAAAGGCAGCGACAAGATCGTTGCGAGGTGTTGCCGGAACCAGTTCACCGCCCCCTTCATTAAACAGGATATCGAGCAGAACCGGCAGGCTGGGGTTGGTCACGAAAGCTGCGAACTGGTTAAGGTCGTCCTTGGGCTCACTGGCGTTAAACGCATCTTTGCGATCCAGGCCGATCACGACCTCATTGACCAAAGGCGAGCCCAGGCGAGAAACCTGAACGGGCGCGCCTCCTTCTACCGCAGGCCCGGTGTTCGAGTCAGCGTTAGCCGGCGCCTGCGTTGCCGGATTCAGGATACGGCCCTGCGGCAAGCTCGCCGTTGTCCAGGCACCGATGATCGCCCCCTGGCCACCCGTCAGACAGCTGATCGGCAACTCCAGTGCCAGGCTCGTGATGTTGGTGTTCCCAATCACATTACTGCGTCCATCTCGAGGCCCGAAAGGATTGAGATTGACCAGATCGAAAACTTCGCCAAGGTTGACTACAAAACCTTCGGCTCGTTGACCGGCGAATACGCGCCCCTGGCCGCAGCCAGGAATAGATATGTCCCAAATATGGTCATCCGCGTAAGCGGCATAATCACTAAAACTCTTTGTGCCGATATTGTCTACCGGCTTTGCAAACTCGCTACCACCCAGCTCGGAGTTTTCCGCCAACGTGCTGGTACCGGTGCGACGATCACCCGAGATCATTCTGAGCTGATAACTCTCTTTAACCCCCACGAAGTCGGTATCCGCGGCATCGGGCCCAATCGGACCGATATTGATCAGGGGTACGCTGATCTGGGCACCATCAATATCAAGCACCGCGGGTGTAAAGCTCAGATCGAAGTCGAACTGGAAGGTCAGATCTTCAATCGCATCCCCATCGTTGTCGATGTGAATCTCGTAGATGGCCTGCGGGTCCAGATTGAAATAGTTTGGCCCACCGTATGCATCCTGCAATGGCAGGTAGTTTGCAATCAGGGTCACAAAGCCTTCACGCCCGGGCTCGTAGCTCCGAAACATGTAGAAATCAGTGCCATCAACTTTAGGCATTTCCGTGATGAACGGCGCCTCGCGATGACTGGATGACAGCGCGGGAAGCGCAAGGGTTGTGGCGAATGCGGCCACCAGGAACTGCGAACGTCGCATGGGAGTCTCCTTCGGATAGACCCCCTCTTTACGGATGTTTAACCGCTTTGGATGCAGTGGCCACAAAATCGCCCGTAATTAAGCGACCTATGGGGTCGCGCTAAGCGCGTAACCCTGCCGGGGAAAGTGCACGTGCACAAGGCCAAGAGCACTTGTTGCCCGGCGCAAAACAATGCGTTCATCGTTCACGCAGGCGAGCTCTCCAGTCACCGCAACAACACCATAGTCCGTGGGGGCAACCTGAACCCGCCTCCCCACCGCGAATTCACTGTCTGCGTTGTGGGCGGGCAAAGGACGCGGCTCAACATTGCGCGCCGCGGACCACGCGGCATCCGCATCGATTTCTTCGCGATGACCATGCCCAATGCGGGTCATGCGCTCGAACCAGTCGCGCACCCGCGGACCGCCGGGCGGCCCACTTCGTGAACAGCTCATGTTCAGCCAAAGCGGGTGGTAGACGGCAAAGTCCGCGAGCGCGGGCTCATCTCCTGTCACCCAGGCTTGATGGGCAAGGCGGACTTCCAAGGTATCGAGATGCCTGGCAAATAGCACCTTGGCCTGAGCGCCTTGAGCTGGGCGTACAGATGCCCCTTTCATGAGCCGCACCCGATCAGCCACGAAGCGAAACATGCCGACCGGCCCCATCCCAACCAACAGCGTGGTCAAGAGTTTGAGCGGCGATACCGAAGCAATAGCCGCGAAGAAAATCTCTCTTTCAGCTTCTTGCATCAACGCAAGCGCATCCTGATCCATGGCATTCACATCAAGCCTTTTTTCACCGCTCAATGCGACGATCTCCTGCGTGATGATGGCGGTATCACAAAACACATCAGCCCCCATCTGAGCCACAGGTATACGCCGGTACCCACCTGTCAGCTCATCCAGGTGTGGGCGAGGCGGCTGGATGGGCGCAATCAGAGACTGCCACTTGAGCCCAGTGAACCCCAACATCAGTCTGATTTTCTCAGCGTACGGCGACTCGTCATAGTGATGCAGGATCAAGGGCGCTGTCATGGTACGAGGTCTTGCTTCAATAGGACGTTCAATTCTGCCTTATTTAGCGTCCCACGCCGCACTTACTCGCCGGCGATCAGCTCCACCGCCTGAGCGAACCCCTGCCGCCCAGAGCCATGTTCAGCTAAAGCATCAAGTGCTTTACGGGTGACGAGCATCCAGCGCTGGTGCGATAAAGATGGGCGGATTCCAAGCAGGCTTTACGCCTTCTAGACCACAAAGGCCTAGCCTGCCGTTTTTCTCACCATCCTTGTGCCAGATGTCGACACCACGTGCGAACTGGCGACTGGTCTGCGTGCTGCTCACCGCCAGGCACCTGAAAACTTAGCGGTGGTCTTGTCGGCGTTTTTCATCCCCCCTCTGCTACGCAATGAACACACCAAATCACTGGACGCGGCCAGTAAAGGTATTTAGCCTTTGGCAAGTTTCTCGCGCTAATAATGCACCTGCTCGTGGCTGCAAGCTGACAAGGACGGCAGAGCCTGTCGGGCTGTTTACGAAAAGCCATCGATCACATGTCGAAGGCAAAACGCACTCAGAAGCCAACTCAACAGTTGGCTAAATCAGGGGGTGGAAGCATGCCCATACTGAAGCCACTCAAGAGCAGCCTGCTGGTTTCTTGCCTGACTGTTGGGTTTAATTTGCCAGCGTGGGCAGACGAATGTGATTTGCCGGCGTCGTCAGCCGAATGGCCCATCATGGAATTCGTGTTCGAGGACGACGACCCCAGCACCAGTTCGCCGCTTGACGCCCTGAATCCATTCACTGGCTACAGCACCGACCAAAAGAAGGCGATAGCTGAATTTGAGTGCTACCTTTCGAAGGTCGCTGACTATTACCGATCCATGGGCTTCAGGGCGCCGAACCTGTCCACCGTGAAGGGTAAGCATGGCGGTCAGGCATATCGGGTCAATGTCTACGATTATGCCGATGACGACAAGATCGCCAAGGCTGCCCCGCGCAAAGATAGCTCATCAATTCTCATTGCAGACTTGTCCCGCGCCGTCGTCGATGGCAAGCCCGCGCGGCCCATGTATGACCATTTGGCCCACGAGCTTTTTCACAACGTTCAATATGCCTACTTAAGCTACGAGCAAGTCGACAATCGTGAGTGGATTCTGGAGGGCCAGGCACAGGCCGTCGGCATGGAGGCCGCTCGCACCTTGGCTGGTGTTGATCTGCACAAGGTCAAGAAGGATGGCTTCCGGCTCGGCGGCAGGCCCTATTACAAGACCCTTTGGCAGGTCGACACCAGCAAAGAAGCCCAGGAAGACTATCGGACGTCCTCCTTCTGGCGTTACGTCGCCGAGCATATGGCGGCGAGCAAGACGAATGGCCGCGCAGGCCTGAAGCCGATCACCCCTGACTACAGCTACCTGACGACGGTCTTGAGTCAGCCCCTGAACGATCGGGCATCCGGCCCTGCAGATGGGCAATGGCTGGACCGCGGGCTCAAGCAAGCAAGCGGGCTCGGCTTGCAGCGTTTGTACGCCGCCTTTGCATCCACCTTTGCCGGTTACGTGCCAGACCGTCTTACCAAGGCGCCCGACGGCACGCCGCAACAGGCGCAGGACAACTGGCTCAAATACGTCTTTGGTGGCTGCACCGAGTTGGCACTCTCGGGCAGGGCCCCGTCTGCGGACACGCTGTTACCGCAGCGCAAGAATGGCGCGCGCTGTTTCAAGGTGAATGTCGCCGGTAGCGGTCGCGCGGACGTGTCGCTGCAGACGCGCGCCGAAACAGTGACGGCTCTACAGGCGTTGCAGATCGGGACTGCGGGCGGCACGCGCATCGGCAGCCCCCAGATTGTGCCGTCACCCGCCGGGGGTGGGTATCTCGGGCACTGGCGCTTTCGCATCGACGGCGGCGTACCGAACGTTTTTATCGTCAGCAACATGGCGGCAGATCCCGCAACCACGCTGAACATGGACCTGCGTCTGAATGCGACTTACAGCCGTTGGGTCAGCGACTTGAGTCAACCGCGAGTACAGTCCAAAGCAGGCGCACAAAAAGCGGCACCCGCCAAAGCGAAAACAGCCCCTTCGAAGCCGGCCACAGCCAAGGACGCGACCCGCAACGCGGCTCAAAACGAAGTCGAAACCGGACTGGAAGCGCTAAGCAGCCAGAGCGCACTGGGCGCCCATGCCAACTTTGAGAGGAAGCGCGCGCGCTGCGTGAAACCCTTTGGGGCCAGCAGCTGCGGGCCGATTACCTCCATTCAGTTGTCGCTGACCCCGGGGGCGATGGGCGATATGACCCAAACCACCGGCACGGGCGGGGCGCTGGCCCAATTCATGGCGCAAATGACGGCGATCGCGGACCACGGCGCCTTGCAGACCGATTCGCAGTGGAAAAAGGCCATGGAGGAGGTCAGGGACACCGAAGGCTCCACGGTCACCATCACAATTCCGCTGATCGAGTACGGTTTCTCGGGTGCTTTCGACAATGCGGAAATTGTCGTGAACGGCGGCGCTGGGCGTGGCAACTTGCAAGCCAAGGGCCCAGAAGACGCCATTCCAGGCCGGGGGCAGGAGTATCGCCAATCCGGTCGGGTCAACATCGTGGAGTTCACGCCCTACGTGATGCGTGGCCGCTTCGAGGCCCAGCTGACCGATTTGAGCGCAGTGGACTTCAGCAAGGCCGGCGAAGACATGACGCTGCCGGTTGATCGAACGATCAGCGGCGAGTTCGTGATCGCAGCACCCTGGGAAGGTGACCCCGAAGCGGCGGATTACCTGCAGCAGACCACCGAGGCCGCTATGCAAGACCTATCCCAGGCCTTCCCCAGCCTGGGAAATCAGGACCTTGCGTCAATCATGCCGTCCGGTGCGCAGGGCGGGCAGCCAAGTGGAACCAGCGGCCATCTGCCGTCCAGCCCTGTGCAGGACTTCCCGCGCTGCACCTGTGACTGCCAGCCCATTGCAACGCTCTCGCCGGAATGCAAACCCATCTGCAAGGTCAAACTCCGCGCTTGCTGGGCCGAAGACAGCCGCCAGAAAAAGCTCGCAGAGCAGCTTCGGCCCACAGCTGAACCGGCTGCCTCCGCTCGCCAGAGTCGCGCTGAATATATTGAGGGCCTGCGCCGTGAAGGCATGAGCCAGGCGCAGATCGACCGCATCATGCCCGGAATCGACGCCTTCTGGGCAGAAAACGGCGGATGGCCGAAGCAGTGACGTTTTTGGCGGCTTGCACCGCACGGTCGCTATGAGACCGACGCTCGGCTGTCGATGAGCGTTTGTTCGCACGCAACGCAAAGGATACTTAAGTATGAAAAAGGCTCTCACCATCTTGCTCTCGATGCTGCTAGCAGGCATCGCTCATGGCGCCGATCTATCAAGCGCGAGCCTGTCCGGCAAGTGGACATTCACCCATATGATTCTGGATGGCGAAAAGACAGTGCCCGTCAATCTGGGCATGGAGTTCCTGCCGTCGGGCGAAGTTGTCAATTACAGTCGCGCGGGTAAAGAGAAAAATCGCGGCAACTACGTCATCGATCAAGGGGTGATCACCTACACCGACAAAAGAGGCCCACAGCGCTGGGAGGTCAAGCAGTTTGATGGGGACACCTTGATCGTTGATCACAAAGGCGCCGAAATGTTTTTCACAAGACCGTAGGCGCAGAAGTGCCCTAAAGCGATGTCTCAGCACCTTCAGAAAGAGTGAAATGTGATGTTGAAATTGAAAGCTGCCGCACGTCATACGTTGCTATTGGCCGGCTTCATCAGCGGCGCCGCGCATGCCAAGAACATCAAATGGCAAGTGGACATTGAAGGACAACCACCATTGTCTGGAACGATGGTGATGCCTTCAAAAATGGGGCCACTGACAAATTTCAACCTGATCGGCGCGAATGCCATGGTCAGCTTCGGCGTCAAGGGGGAATCCCCGACAGAGCCCTACTCTGCCCAGGTGCTATACCTCGACAGCAAACTGGCCTGCCACCGCGGCGCCGGCGATGTACAAACCGACGAAGTCCAACTCTCCCACGAACACGACAAAATCATGATTTCCGGAACTATCGGCTGCCGCAAAGGGGATGGCGAAGTGGTGATGCACCCCATCGCGGGTTGGTTTTTCAAGTAGCCGGCGCGTCATCGACCCGGGGATCATCCGGCCGGTTGTATCGAATCGAAGCCCTCACACCCGCCAGCCTTACTTGGCAACGACCACAACGAAGGTCCTGAAACTACGCAGACACACTCTGCTGCGACTGGCGGAGCGCTGGATATTGAACGCCTGAGAAGGGGCGACTGCTACCGACCCTATGGGGTCTCGGTGCTTTGTCAGGTTCGTGCCTGAAGGAGGGTTTCAGGATTCTCAGAAATACCCCGATTCGCGTTGATGGCGGATCCGCAGGACCAGGGCAACCTCGCCGTTGTCTTCCAGGCTGTACATCGCAACATAGCCGCTTCGACCACGAGAAATCACAAGCTCACGTAGCCCGTGACTCAAAGGACGGCCGATCAATGGGTGAGCTTCGAGCATGGTCACAGCTCCGGTGATCAAGCCAATGGTCTCAGGAGCCCGTTCCGGGAATTCATCAACGAGAAATTCTGTGAGTCGCTCCAGGTCTTCAAGGGCAGCGGCCGAATATACTACTTTCGCCATGATTGCGGCTTCGGCCGACTTGCCTTGCCGCCACGTGCCTTATTCAGAATGTAATCGTGAACTTGGTTTGCGGCGTAACCTTGGCCAGAGTCGCGAGCGTGTTGCCTGGCTTCAATGGAGTCCTCAACAAACTGCTGATGAAGTGCGTCTTGCTCCGTTGCCCGTCGGATAGCTTCTACCATGTAGGCATGCGGAGACAGATGTTGCGCCTTGGCCAAGTCTGCGGCCCTCGCTTTCAAGTCGTCAGGCAATTTCAGTGAAGTCGTTGACATGGCACACCTCGCTCGTTGGTGTCACTATAGTAACACCTGCGGCTTTTGGCTGAAACTCTTCGTCCGCTTTCGACCCAAAGGAGACCATCAAACCACCCTAATGTAAATCCGCCTAGTCCCCGATAGCGGTCGTTCAGGACTTGCCCCCGTGTAAGCACTTTCCTTACGGATTCAGCTGGCTCAGCGCACCGCAAGCGGTCCAATTAGGGTGAATGCGATACGAGCAGAAACCTGCGTGCCAACCCTGCTTGGAAAGGCGCCTCGATCTGCCAACGCTTCAGTGCCCAATTCGGGGATTTGGATGTACGTCTTATCTCCGCTGACTGCCTTGACTTCGCCCTGAAACTTCTTGGCGGAACCGCTTTTATCTCGAAAAAAGCAACGTCGAGCGTACCGAATATGGCTCGCAACGTGTTGTTGGCGCAATTCAGAAAATGTGGCAAAGGCTCTTGGGAAAAGGTGGAGATGGTAATAGGCAACAGCCTGCGCAAACATCAACATAGGATCTCTTGAGAATCGTTCGCTTTCGAGAATTGCATTGACGGCAGCCGCAAACTTCTTCCAGTCAATCTGAGAATCTCGGGATCTTAGGACCTTCCATTCGAATGTTGTCTTCACCTTTTCGAATAAAAGATCAATGGGGGGGTGTAGTTCGCGATTCTCTATATGTTGGATACACTGATCGATGAAATTTGCGACGCGATTAAAGTCGTTATCGTCGCTATTCTTGTTGCTTGACACTTTCGCCAGCATAGCGGCAGCGACCACATGACAGATTCCCAGATGTTCGCGCTGTTGCGCGTGTTCAATCGCCAGTTTAATTGCTTCATCAAAGTCTAGGTTGCCAGCAATCTTTGCAATCAAAGAATTTACCAAGTCGTCTCTCGGATCCTCTTTCTGAGCGCGGCTATTGCCGCCGTAAAGGCGCATTCCTTCATCAACAAAGCGCAGGGATTCACAAAGTGATATCCGACGTTTTTCTTGATCAGATTCAGCAAGAGCCCCTTGTAGAAGGATGCCTCCGGATATATGAAGAGTGTGTAGATCTAGACCGCGAGGCGAGCACGCGCGTTCCAGGTGCTTCCATGCCATGGGAAGGCCACTATCTGCGGAAATTTCCCCTCGCTGAACCTGCTGAACGATACAGGCGGCTTGCGAAGTTTCGATTAGCTCGATTCGCTCCTCACTCTTTGAAAAAATGTAGGGAGAAACCGCTTTTGCATCTTCAAGCTCCCGATAGGCCCATTCAAAATCACCAATTTCTGACTTTATCCACAGTCCTCGATGGTGAGCAATCGTTCTATCTTGATCAGGAAAGGTGGCAATTGCAGTATCAAAGAGCTTCAATACTGCATTCGCGTCCAGCCTTTTCAGCTCGCTCCTTCGGTTTACAAGAAGTTCTACAATAAATTCTCTGTAGGCCGGATTTGAGCTTACGCATCCAGCAAGTGCCGTTTCCAATACCGTGGCATCTGCTTGACGATCAGTGTCTCCTGCTCGAACGATGTGCAGCAATACCTCTGTAACAACGTCATTGCGCGTCCAGATTGCATAGCTTCCAACATCGGACAACTCCGACTGATCAAGAAGCCCCCAAAGGGGTTCCCCCGCCTTCCACAGGTTCTGCCAATCGGAAAAGCTTATGCCAACTGCGGAGGCTAGTACCTCTATCGGAATTCCTATTCTTAACGACGAAGTAACGGCAACAATTTCGTAAATATTTCTCGCGATCTGTCCTAAATCATCGGTTTCAACAGCTTCGGCTAGCTCTTTGATGACTCGTTTAGATGAGTCTAGTCCGGTATATGCGCTGGTAAGTGATTGCCGGATGCAGCCCTTAGTTTCTGGAAGGAGAAACCAGAGCGCACACAAGATGTCTTTTGAGTGGCGAGCCTCCTGGCGCTTAACCATGCCGTCGGCTTGGTCTAAAGATTCACACAGACCAAGCCGTACGAGATAATCTGGAAGCCTCGCCCACTCAGACTCCGTTAGATCCAAAGGCACGGTCAACCGAGAGTCGAAGCGAGAGCGAGATTCCAAGCCGCCATCTTGGCCTCCATCAAATTCTTGCTCGTATGGTCTGCCGCAAACAACTACGCAAACGCGGCAGTTCAGCCGACTCTCTAAGCCAACTACTGCATTACGCTCGAAATCGGCTAGAGCCAGACGATCAACCAAGATGGCGAATTTTTTGTCTCCAGTGGCACTCTCGAAGTATGCCGAGTCGAGTTCTTGGATGGCTTGGGTAAATCCTATGGAAGTTGGGTCTCCGCCCGTGGGTCTAAGCCAGTACGCTGGGACGCCCGCAGTCGCCAAGTCGAATCCAATTCTCTTGAGGACTGTGGTTTTTCCAGTACCCGCCTCTCCGTCAAGTCTCAGAATTGACAGTTTCTTCTCGGTAAGTAGCCTTGAGATTTCTTCAGAGGCCAACGAAGAAATGTCGCGGCGGAAATCGATTTCTAGGTCAAAGGGGGCCCATTCAAGACCAACTGGCCGAAATAATTGGTCTCGTGCCCAGAGTGAGTCAGGTTGATTGGCGCCTTTCGACTTGCTTGGGATTTTGAATAATCTGTCGGCAACCGACAACTCGGCTTTGCCAATCGTCGATGCCGAGTCAAATAGTTGGAGCTGCGCTCCTTCACGTTTACTACTTTTAGATACGAACTCATAGATGTCGCCATCTAGCTGATATAACTGTAGCTGTCCCGCACAAACTCGCTCCACATTTTGATAAAAGGCATCAGAATGGAGCTCACAAAAAACCATCTTTGTTGGCGCTTGGGGCAAACATGCCACCAATTCGTTCACAAAATCTAGAAACTCCTGCCCCATCTCTGATATTCCAGAAACAAAAAGAGCACCTGACCTGACCTTGTCGTATAAGAGCGGGATGAGATTGCGCCAATATCGACGGCGCACCAAGTAGTCTTCTGCCGAACAGGGAAGTCGAATTTCAGGTCTGTTGTCGACGCAGCTTCCGAGCAATCGCAATGCTGGAATTTCGCGGGCTGACAAGGCTTGGCGTGAGGTGCCTAGCTCGATGAGGTCAGATGATGTCCCCATCTTGCTCTGAACGGATCGTATCTCGACTTCTAGGTTGCGATCTGGAGCAAGCGAACAGATAGCCTTCCATGGATGGCTGGCTACTTCAGCCAAGTGGGGGCCTTTCCCAAGGTTCGGCTTTTGATAGTACGAGAGCAATTCTGATGAGAGGAGCTCCGCTGAGGCCAGCGTGGCAAATCTGCCAGTTAAGTCGATGAAATTTCGTGCCGAAGAGACGTCGACGTTTTCGCCACCTGGAAGATGTCCCAAGGCTTCTGCCAAGCCTGGCAAATGACTGGCATCCCCGGATGTTGCCGGTCCATATAGAAGTGCTGCACAGCCGTAAAAGCTCTCAATCGCTTGATTAATTGAAATGTGCTGCATTCTCAGTTCTCCCACTGCAAAGTGGCACTCTCAGCCAATTTTTCGTCGAGGTAGCGCGGAAATTCTGCACTCGGGAATTGCGGGGGCATGTATGGCGAATCTGTCGCAATGTGTCTGCAGACCTCTGCCAGGAATAGTGCGGCCGCAGTGTTGCTTGCTGAACATGCCTTGATAGTCAAATGCTTATCGGGGCCATCTTGTCCATCATTGATGTAGTAGGCACCTACTCCGAGTACAAAGATTGCTTTGGGCAGGGTATAGGTGGGGCTTGGAAAGATGTTGTCCTTTGAGATCTGTTCACTGTGCTCCCGTACAGCAGCCAATACGGTCTGAAAAATGCTTGTGCAATCCCTTCCATTGGATCCGTAAAAAAAACCTAACCCGATTGTCTGTCGTGGCTCATAACTTAGGCCTAGAACAGAGCTCATTTCTCGTGTTCCTTCAAGAATCTCAACTAGTTGCGCCTTGGTGAATTCGCTCTTCGAGTGGATATGGCATCTGAGGGAAGGGGGAGTCACCACACTAAGCCAATCGTTCCGGAGCAATGGTGCTGAAATTGAATGGTCACAGACCAAGATGTCCGTCTCCTTAGATACACGACCTACTGGAGCTATCGATCGCACAAATCCCGTGCTGACCGACAGGGAAGTTGGCAAATATCCCGTGAGAAAGTCCATTAAGAGGGATTCACGCCACCTTCCATCTGACGGCCAGTGCTTATCTCCGATGAGGAATCTAAGGCGGTCCTTTTTGATTTCCAGCTCTTCGTTTATGGATTTCAGCAAGCTTCCTAGATCTGGCTCCATCGCAACCTCAATCGATACTCCCGGTATCAAAATAGCAGCTATGTAAGTTGCGTGGGAGCATCTGCCAGAGCATCGTTGATGCTCCTTGGTTCGAACAGTGAGACGGGGTGATACATCGCTGCTGCTCGAACTGTTTGTCCATGGCTCTAAGAGCGTCCGGTTTCTTCGCGTCGAGGGCTTCTGAACGCTGAACTGGCGATGTCTGCGATTAGCCGGAAACATAGTTCAGGCACCGCTATACAGTGAGAATTTCCACACCAAGGTCGGATGGTACTTGGCTGAAAAACCTCGAACTGGAAAATTTATGTTTTAAAAATTCTGATACGACTCCGCAAGAGGCAACGTTGAGCCTCAGTCATTGGAAGTGCTTTATTTGTGAAATGTGCAGCCATGGCGCACAAAATGCAGTGATTTTCAATCCCATGACAAAACCGAGAATGTGTTTGCATCGAGGTTGATCTTCGCTGACACCGTATTTGGAATGAGGGCCCCGAAACTGTTTTTGCCTCGAAAACGCATGACAACGTAGACGTGATCGCCACGATCAGAGAACCGAGTCTCAATGTGATCGTATGAACTGGGGTCCTTCATGTTGCTTTTCACATGCTTGACCAAAGGTGGGTAAGAGCCGTCCCATTGAGAGAACATGGCGTGAATGGTTTTCTGGCGTTCAATCTTGCCCTTGTAGAAAGCCACCTTCTCTTTGAATCCGGCGTTCTTGGGGTCCAACTTTGCCAGTTTCTGGTAGATCTTCAGGTTGTCCTCGTAAGGCTCGACCGGCAGGGCCTTGGCTTTGGTCAACAAATCCTTGATTTCGGCATTGCGCTTGGCCTCGGTGGCTTTGGCTTTGTAGTTGGCGTGACCAGTACGGTACTGACTGTTGCCAGAATCCAACTGGACGAGGCGTGCATACGCTTGAGCCTTGGTTTCGTAGTCGGTGGCAGCGGCTTGGCGCACGCGTGTCTCCAGCGTTTTGATTTCCACTTGCGCGGCCCGCTGCTTTAACGCATTGATAGGTTCGCCACCGATGTCCTCGAACTTGCGAACAATCATGTTGGGGAATGCGAAATCGCCAGCGGCCAGTCGCTCATCCGCTTTGGCGATCAGTTCTGGCCCTTGGCTCTTCCACTCTGCCAATTTTTCGGCCTGCAGCTTCTCACGCAGTTCCTTTTTCGCCTGCATGTCGGCTTGGGCTTTTTCATGCGCTTGGGATTCCGACCAATTGGATGTGATCGTAGAGAAAATTGTGCCGACGATGAACACGCCCAGCGTAATACCAAACCCTCGGCCACTGTAGGATTTACGACCCATTGACGGCAGAGCGCGATCGCGCACAAAGGGCAGACAGAATCCACCAAACAAGAAGAAAAACAGACCTGCATACAGGTCATGCGTACTGCTGGTCATTTGTATGGCGCCCACAAGCATGAAAATCGCGCCAATGAGTGTCGTGCAGATGTCCAGCAGGGACTTGAGCCAGGGTTTCATCTCGGATTGCGGTGACGCCGCTGCCGGGGAGAAAATCTCCACCGATGCTTCAGACGCTGTTGAGTTGTCCTGCTTACCAGGATCTACTTCGCCGCAATGCGGGCATGTGGGTGCTTGCGCGGAGACTTTGCCGCCGCAAGTTTTGCAAGTTGTCAGTTGCGCCGTACCCATCGTGTCCCCCTTGGACGTATTCTCGTTCTGTGTAACGTGGCCTGCGAAAACCATAGCACCACGATGATGCACATGGTGGAATGGACGAACAAAAGCGCTATGACAAGTATTGAGCTGTAGTCCAAACCTCGCTAGCTGCCACTTTCTGGGCCCCTGTTTAGGGTGAAGGTCCGCTTGCTTGATCCTGCCCTTCTCATCGATCGCAGTCCGGATGACTGCTAATGGCCGGCTGCAACCACTCATAATCTGGGCAGACTTTATTCCACAGGTTGGACAGACCTTATTCCACGTGGACAGACTTTATTTATACGGAACAACAATCGATCCGCCTCACACCGCACTACTCCACAGTGACTGACTTAGCCAGATTCCGTGGTTGATCGACATCCGTACCTTTGAGTATTGCAACGTGATACGCCAGTAACTGCAGCGGAATGGTGTAAACAACCGGCGCGATAAGGTCATCCATATGCGGCACAGCGGTCACCCGGATGGCGGGCTCTGAACGTATACCGGTATCTGCATCCGCGAAAACATAAAGCTGCCCACCTCGTGCCCGCACAACTTCAAGATTCGATTTGAGCTTGTCGAGCAGATCGTTGTTGGGTGCCACAACAATGGTTGGCATGTCTTCATCGATCAATGCCAGCGGACCATGCTTGAGCTCGCCGGCCGCGTAGGCTTCGGCGTGAATGTAGGAAATTTCCTTGAGCTTCAGGGCGCCTTCCATAGCAATGGGGAACTGCGTGCCGCGGCCCAGGAAAAGCGCATGCTGCTTGTCGGCGAAGTCTTCCGACAAGGCTTGAATGGCCTTATCCATCTTGAGCGCGTCCTCCACCAGGCCTGGCGCCTTGCTCAGATGACTCACCAACTCGGCTTCACGGGCAGACGTCAGACGGCCACGCAGCTTGCCGAGCATGCCGGCGATCAGCAGTAGCGAGATCAACTGAGTGGTGAACGCCTTGGTCGACGCCACGCCGATCTCTGGGCCTGCGCGAGTCATCATGGCCAGGTCAGACTCACGCACCATAGAGCTTTGCGCCGAGTTGCAGATCGTCAGCGTAGCCAGGTAGCCGGCACTCTTGGCAAAGTGTAAGGCGGCCAAGGTGTCGGCGGTTTCGCCGGACTGCGACAAGGTCACGAACAGCGTGTTGCTGGGTACAACCACGTCGCGGTATCGGTATTCGGACGCCAGCTCCACATTGACGGGCACACCGGCCAGTGTTTCGATCCAGTAGCGCGCCACCATGCCGGCGTGATAGCTGGTGCCGCAGGCGACGATATGTACATTTTCGGCAGTGGCCAGCAATTTTTCCGCCGCAGGACCTAAGGATTGCGGCAGCAGGGCGTCGTGGCTGATGCGTTCCTGCAGGGTATCGGCCAGTGCGCGGGGCTGCTCGAAGATTTCCTTGAGCATGTAGTGGCGATAACCACCGCGATCGGCCACATCCGATTGCGACGCTTCATGCACAACCCGCTCAACGGCCTCGCCTTGCGCATCAAACACCTGCCAGGTTTCGCGACTCAGCTGCGCCACGTCGCCTTCCTGCAAGAACACCACGCGCTGGGTCACCGGGACCAGCGCTGCGACATCAGAGGCGACAAAGTTCTCGCCGATGCCCAGGCCCAAAACCAGCGGACTGCCAGAGCGTGCCACCACCAGCTCGTCCGGCGTATCCAGGGCCATCACGGCCAGACCGTACGCGCCTTTGAACTGAGCCACCGCAGCCTGCACTGCCGCCAGCAAGCTCGGGCAACGGCGCAACTCGAAATCGATCAGATGCGCAATCGTCTCGCTGTCGGTTTCCGAGACAAAGACATAGCCCTCGGCCACGAGCATTTCACGAATCGTGGCGTAGTTTTCAATGATGCCGTTGTGGACCACTGCAACCCGCTGGCTGGACACATGCGGATGCGCGTTGCGCTCGCTGACCTCACCGTGGGTTGCCCAGCGGGTGTGCGCGATACCCAGAGCACCGCGCACTGCGGTGTTGTTGAGCGTGTCCTGCAAGGCCGCGACCTTGCCCACCGCGCGGGCCAGCTGCAGCGCGCCGTTGTCGACCACCGCCACACCGGCCGAGTCGTAACCGCGATACTCCAGGCGCTTGAGGCCTTCCAGCAGAATCGGTGTCACATCTCGCTGAGCTATCGCCGCGACAATACCGCACATATCACTTGTCCTTTTTTTGTGGACGCTGCCAGCCATCCACGGTGACCTGACGCCCGCGCGCCACGGTCAGCTTATCTGCCGGTGCATTTTTGGAGATCACCGAACCGGCCCCAATCGTGGCGTTTGCGCCGACACTGACCGGCGCAACCAAGGCGGTATCGGAGCCGATGAAGGCACCGTCGCCAATGTGAGTTGTGTGTTTGTTCACACCGTCATAGTTACAGGTGATGGTGCCTGCACCAACGTTGACGTGATCACCCAAAATAGCATCACCAACATAACTCAGGTGATTGATTTTACTGCCTGTTCCGATCTGCGCTTTCTTGGTTTCCACGAAGTTGCCGATACGCGCATGATCCGCCATCCGGGTGCCGGGGCGCACACGCGCGAACGGCCCAATGCTGCAGGACGCGCCGATCTGCGCGTCTTCCAGCACACTATTGGCTTCAATCCGTGTGGCATTGCCGATCCGCACATTGCGTAGTACACAGTTGGGGCCAATGTGCACGCCGTCCGCCAGCTGCACCTCACCTTCGATCACGCAATTCACGTCGATCAGGCAATCACGCCCTGCGCTGAGCTGGCCGCGCAGATCGAAGCGCGCCGGGTCGATCAGCTGCACGCCTTCGCCCATCAGTCGGTCGGCCTGTCTGGCCTGATAGGCCCGCTCCAGTGCAGCAAGTTGGCGGCGATCATTAACGCCGGCGACCTCCACCTCGGACTCGGCCAGCACCGCATGCACATCCATACCCTCGCCTGCCGCCTTGGCAACACAGTCGGTCAGGTAAAACTCGCCTTGTGCATTGTTGTTGTCCAGCGCACCGACCCAGCGCTTGAGCGCTGCGGCTGGCGCGGCCAGCAGCCCGGTGTTGACCTCACGGATCTGACGCTGCACGTCGCTGGCATCTTTGTGCTCGACAATCCCCACCACACGGCCATCATCACGCAAGATGCGCCCGTAGCCTGTTGGGTTCTCAAGCTCCACGGTCAAGATTGCCAGGGCGTCCCGGGCGGCGATCTCGCACAGCGCTTGCAAGCTGTTCTCACCCACCATGGGCACGTCGCCATACAAGACCAGCACAACAGCATCGTCCGGAATCTGCGGCAATGCCTGAGCCATTGCATGGCCCGTTCCGAGCTGTTCGCGTTGTTCGACCCAGCTCAGATCAGTGGCGTCGGCAAAGGCCTGCCGCACCGCATCTCCGCCATGCCCGAACACGATATGGATGACATCACTCAAGGGCTGGGCCTGGCCGTGCAACACATGCGACAACAGGCTGCGACCAGCCAATTGCTGCAAAACCTTGGGGTGTGCCGAACGCATCCGGGTGCCTTGCCCTGCGGCCAGGATCACACTGTGTACAGCCACGCGATATTCTTCCTCAAACATTGTCCGTGCATGATAGCGCCGGATACGAAAAAGGGCCGTAAACGGCCCTTTTATCTATCGAAGTTCAGGTGTCGAAGCTCAGCGTTTGGTCTTCAGCTTGCTGACCAGATGCAAACGCGCCGCGGCTTCAGCCAGTTCGGCCTGAGCACGCGCCATGTCGATATCCGATCCCGCCTGCGACAGCGCCTCTTCAGCACGCTTCTTGGCTTCAATCGCCGCGGCCTCATCAATATCGTGTGCACGTTGAGCGGTGTCCGCCATGACCGTGACTTTATAAGGCTGAACTTCCAGCAGGCCACCGGAGACGAAGAACTCCTGCTCTTCATCACCGTTCTTGACCCGCACAACCCCCGGGTTAAGACGCGTCAGCAAGGGTGCGTGGCGGGGCGCGATGCCCACCTCGCCCATTTCTGCCGGCGCGAACACCATGCTGGCGGTACCAGCGTGGATTTCGCCTTCGGCGCTGACGATGTCGACCTTGAGTTCCATCGGGGTTTAAACCTTCTCGGCTTTTTCGACGGCTTCTTCGATGGTGCCCACCATGTAGAAAGCCTGTTCCGGCAGATGATCATACTCGCCGTCGACAATGCCGCGGAAACCACGGATGGTGTCCTTGAGCGAGCAGTATTTACCCGGCGCGCCGGTAAACACTTCAGCCACGTGGAACGGCTGCGACAGGAATCGCTGAATCTTACGCGCGCGGGCCACGATCTGCTTGTCTTCTTCAGACAGCTCGTCCATGCCCAGAATCGCGATGATGTCCTTCAGTTCCTTGTAGCGCTGCAGCACGCCCTGAACTTCACGGGCGGTGTTGTAGTGCTCGGCACCGATGACCAGCGGGTCAAGCTGACGGCTGGTCGAATCGAGCGGGTCCACAGCCGGGTAGATACCCAGCGAGGCGATGTCACGCGACAACACGACGGTGGCGTCAAGGTGAGCAAAGGTGGTTGCCGGCGACGGGTCAGTCAAGTCATCCGCGGGTACGTATACGGCCTGAACGGAGGTGATCGAACCGGTCTTGGTCGAGGTGATGCGCTCCTGCAGAACGCCCATTTCCTCAGCCAGGGTCGGCTGGTAACCCACCGCCGACGGCATACGACCGAGCAGTGCGGACACCTCGGTACCGGCCAGGGTGTAACGGTAGATGTTGTCGACGAAGAACAACACGTCACGACCTTCATCACGGAAGAACTCGGCCATGGTCAAACCCGACAGCGCCACGCGCAGACGGTTACCCGGCGGCTCGTTCATCTGGCCGTAAACCATCGCCACTTTGGACTGGGTCAGGTCGTCAAGCTGGATAACGCCAGCCTCGGACATTTCGTGGTAGAAGTCGTTACCTTCACGGGTACGCTCACCAACACCGGCGAACACGGACAGACCCGAGTGCTCTTTGGCGATGTTGTTGATCAGCTCGAGCATGTTCACGGTCTTGCCTACGCCGGCACCGCCGAACAGGCCAACCTTGCCGCCTTTGGCGAACGGGCACAACAGGTCGATGACCTTGATGCCAGTTTCCAGCAGATCGGTAGAACCGGACTGCTCTTCGTAGCTCGGCGCTTCACGGTGAATCGACCAACGCTCTTCGGTCTGCACCTCACCACGCTCGTCCTGCGGCTCGCCCAGTACGTTCATGATGCGGCCCAGGGTGCCCTGGCCAACCGGCACCGAAATCGGTGCGCCGGTGCTTTCCGCCGACATGCCGCGCTTGAGGCCTTCCGACGGCCCCATGGCGATGGCACGGACAACCCCGTCGCCCATCTGCTGCTGGACTTCCAGGGTCAGGCCCGCTTCAGCAACACGCAGGGCGTCATACACCTTGGGCATCGCATCGCGCGCGAATTCGACGTCTACGACGGCGCCGATAATCTGGACAATCTTTCCGGAACTCATCAATAAAGTCCTCTTTTCCTAAGCTTTTTCGCCGCGTTACGGCAAGATTCAATTCAATTCGTAACCGCTACACCGCGGCTGCGCCACCGACGATTTCCGCCAGCTCCTGAGTAATCGCAGCCTGACGGGCCTTGTTATAGGCCAGCTGCAAGTCCTCAATGATCTGACCGGCGTTGTCCGATGCGCTCTTCATGGCGACCATACGCGCAGCCATTTCACAGGCCACGTTCTCGACCACGGCCTGGTAGACCTGCGATTCGACAAAGCGCATCAGCACATCGTCAAGCAGCTCTGCCGGTTCCGGCTCGTAGATGTAGTCCCACAGGTCAAGCAACTCACCATCATCCTCACCCGCCTGCTGAGCCACCGGCAGCAACTGCTGCACATCGGGCTTTTGGGTCATGGTGTTGACGAATTCGTTGCTGAGCAGCAGCACACGATCAACCTTGCCGTCGCGGTAGGCATCGAGCACCACCTTCATCAGACCAATCAGCTGGTCCAGATGCGGGGTGTCGCCCAGATTGCTCTGCTCGGCAATAACGTTGCCGCCAAGACGCTTGAAGAACGCACGCGCCTTGTTACCAACCACTGCGATGTCCACATCCACATTCTGGCTTTTCCAGTGCTTCAGCTCACCCAGGGTTTTACGGAACAGGTTGATGTTCAGGCCGCCGCAAAGACCACGGTCGGTCGACACCACAATAATGGCGACGCGCTTGACTTCACGCTCCACCACAAAGGGATGCCGATATTCCGGGTTGGCCTTGGACAGATGGCCCATGGTCCGGCGCAGGCGCTCGGCGTAAGGCCGGGACGCCATCACGCGGTCCTGAGCCTTGCGCATCTTCGAGGCCGCAACCATTTCCATGGCTTTGGTGATCTTCTGCGTATTTTTTACGCTGCCGATCTTGGTGCGGATTTCTTTGGCACTTGCCATATCAGACTCTGGTCAACAGTGGGGGCTTACGCCGCCCACTGCTTCTTGAAGCCTTCGAGCGCAGCTTTGATGCCGCTCTCGATCTCGTCGTTGTAGTCACCCTTCGCATTGATGGTGTCCAGCAACGCCTGCTGTTCCGATGCGAGGTAACGATGCAGATCTTCGTCAAACTTGACGACTTTGTTGACCGGCACATCGTCGAGGTAGCCTTTGTCAGCGGCGTACAGCGAGATCGCCATGTTGCCGACCGACAGCGGTGCATACTGAGCCTGTTTCATCAGCTCGGTCACACGCTGACCACGCTCCAGCTGCTTGCGGGTTGCCTCATCCAGATCCGAAGCGAACTGGGCAAACGCGGCCAACTCACGATACTGAGCCAGTGCCAGACGAATACCGCCGCCAAGCTTCTTGATGATCTTGGTCTGTGCAGCACCACCCACACGCGACACCGAGATACCGGCGTTCATAGCCGGGCGAATGCCCGCGTTGAACAGGTCGGTCTCAAGGAAGATCTGACCGTCGGTGATGGAAATCACGTTGGTCGGAACGAACGCAGAGACGTCGCCAGCCTGGGTTTCGATGATCGGCAGTGCGGTCAGCGAGCCCGTTTTGCCTTTGACTTCACCGTTGGTGAACTTCTCAACGTAGTCGGCGTTTACGCGCGCAGCACGCTCAAGCAGACGTGAATGGAGATAGAACACGTCACCCGGGAATGCTTCACGGCCCGGCGGGCGGCGCAGCAGCAGGGAGACGGAACGGTAAGCCACAGCCTGCTTGGACAGATCGTCATAGACGATCAGGGCATCTTCACCGCGGTCGCGGAAATACTCGCCCATGGAGCAACCGGCGTACGGCGCGATGAACTGCATGGCTGCCGATTCCGAAGCCGAAGCCGCCACCACGATGGTGTGCGCCATGGCATCGTTTTCTTCCAGCTTGCGCACCACGTTGGCAATCGACGACGCCTTCTGACCGATGGCGACGTAGACGCATTTCACGCCGGTGTCTTTCTGGTTGATGATGGCGTCGATAGCCAGTGCGGTTTTACCGGTCTGACGGTCACCAATCACCAGCTCACGCTGGCCACGGCCAACCGGAACCATGGCGTCAACCGATTTGTAACCGGTCTGCACCGGCTGATCGACCGACTGACGCTCAATAACGCCCGGCGCGACCTTCTCGATCGGCGCGCTTTCCTTGGCATCGATGGCGCCTTTGCCGTCAATCGGCTGGCCCAGCGAGTTCACCACACGACCCAGCAGCTCGGGGCCGATCGGCACTTCAAGAATGCGACCGGTAGTCTTAACCGTGTCGCCTTCCGTCAGGTGTTTGTAATCACCCAGAATCACCGCACCAACAGAATCACGCTCAAGGTTGAGCGCCAGACCGTAGGTTTCACCCGGGAATTCCAACATCTCACCCAGAACGGCGTCAGACAGACCGTGCACACGCACGATGCCGTCGGCCAGGCTCACGATGGTGCCAGTGTTGCGGGCTTCGGTGAGAACTTCAAAGTTCTCGATTCGGGATTTGATCAGCTCGCTGATCTCAGAAGGATTCAACTGCATCGTCTGCAATCCTGTATTTATTGAGTGAGTGCGCTACGCAGACGAGACATCTCGCCACGCACCGAACCATCGATGACTAGGTCACCGGCGGACACCACGGCCCCGCCGATCAGATCCGCGTCCACCGCCCACTGCACCTGAACATCATCGCCCAGGCGCTGCTTGAGCGCGTCGACGATTCCGCTTTGCTGTGCCTCGCCCAGCTCGGAGGCTGAAGCGATACGCACATTGCGCAGATGTTCATAGGCTTCGCGCAAGGCAGAAAACTCTTCTGCGATGGCGGGCAGCAGGGCCAGACGACGATTCTCGGCCAGCACTTTGAGCAGATTGCCCAACGACGCATCACCAGGTGCTCCGGACAGCTGCTGCAACATCTCCAGCAGCTGTTCAGAACCGACACCGGGATGGCCGATCAAAGCCGCCATGTCGTCGTTGGACGCAGCCTCGGCCAGACGCGTCAGCGCATCACCCCATTGGGGCAATGACTGGGCATCACGCGCCACGGAAAACGCAGCGCGGGCGTAGGGGCGTGCCAAAGTTTGCAACTCAGCCATGATGGCCCTCAGATCTGCGCCGCGAGGCGGTCAACGATATCGGAATGTGCTTTCGCGTCGATCTCGCGACCGAGAATCTTCTCGGCACCGCTGATCGCCAGACTGGCCACATCCTTACGCAGGGCTTCACGTGCGCTGGAAATGCTCTGGTCGATTTCGGCCTGAGCCTGACCCTTGATGCGATCACCTTCGGACTGCGCCGCAGCGCGGGCTTCCTCCAGGATCTGGGTCGCCTGACGATTAGCACCAGCGATGATTTCGCGAGCCTCTTCGCGAGCCTGCTGAAGCGCTTCATCCGCTTTCGCGGCCGCCTCCTGCAGATCACGAGCCCCTTTATCCGCCGCAGCCAGACCGTCAGCGATCTTCTGCTGCCGCTCCGCCATTGCGCTGGTGATCGGCGGCCACACGAACTTCATAGTGAACCAGACGAACAGCGCGAACGCGATCATCTGGCCTATCAGTGTGACGTTAATATCCATATGCGACTCCCGCGCCTAAGCTGATATCAGGAACCGACGGCAGCTTTGACGGCTTCAGCGAACGGGTTGGCGAAGGTGAAGAACATGCCGATACCGATGCCGATGAAGGTCACGGCGTCAAGCAGACCGGCGATCAGGAACATACGACCGGTAAGCAGACCAGCCAGTTCCGGCTGACGGGCAACGCCTTCGAGCAGCTTGCCACCCAGCAGGGCGAAGCCGATAGCGGTACCCAGGGCGCCCATGGCCAGAATCAAACCCACGGCAATTACCGTGGAACTCTGTACGCTAGCAATAGCCTCAACCATTGAATTTACTCCTATAAGGTAAGTGTCGAGCTAAAAAAACTGATCAGTGGTGCTCAGCCGCCAGGCTGAGATAGACGATGGTCAACACCATGAACACAAAGGCCTGAAGGGTTACAACCAGAATGTGGAACACCGCCCACAGCCAGTGCAGCCCCAGCCCCAGAGCCGAGAGAACCCAGCCCTGCATGAACAGAAGGGCGATCAGAATGAAGATCAGTTCGCCCGCAAACAGGTTGCCGAACAAACGCAGGCTGAGCGAAACCGGCTTGGCCAGATCCTCAACAATGCGCAGCAGCAAGTTGAACGGCGCCATCCAGGGGCCGAACGGATGGGTCAGCGCTTCCTTGGCGAAGCCGCCTAAACCCTTGAATTTGATATTGAAGTAATACAGCAGAATGAGAACGCCGAGGGCCAGGCCCAGGGTCACGTTAACGTCTGCCACGGGCACGACCTTGAGGTAGTCAATGCCGACGCCGGCGGCCATGGTCGGCAACAAATCAACCGGCAGCAGGTCCATGCAGTTCATCAGAAAGACCCAGACGAAGATGGTCAGACTGAGCGGCGCTACCAGCGGGTGGGTGCCAGGGAACGTTTCTTTGACCTGACCATCGACAAAGTCGACAACCATTTCGACAAAATTCTGCATACCAGAGGGCACGCCCGCGGTGGCCGACTTGGCGACCTTGCGGAACATCCACAGGAAAAGCGCACCGAGGAGCACCGCAAAAACGATACTGTCCACGTGCAAAACCCAGAAACCCTTGGCGTACGGATCCAACGTCATCGTCGTCAAATCCAGTTTCAGATTGGTCAGATGGTGGACGACATAATCCGTCGATGAGACTGCTTCACCGTTACCGCTGGCCATTCGTTATCCGTCTAGTGATTCGTGATCCACAAGCAGTCCGCCGACTATGTAGGCCATCAAGCAGGCCACAAAAGCTGACATCACTGCCATAAATTCGGTCGGGAAGCGGGCCATGCACAACGCGAACAACACGAAGGTCAAGGCAAACTTTCCAAACTCTCCCCGGTACACCGTGCCCACCAAACGTTTGGGCTCGTCGACCAGACTTAACGCCTGAAGCAGGCGCCAGCGCATGTAAGCCGCCGGCAGCACCGCCGTACCGACGCCGCACAAGGCGGCCAGTGCAGCCGTCTGACTCTTTGCCAGCCATGCTGCGGCCACGACCATCCCGATCAGACACTGCATCGCGATGATTTTGCTGGCTTGTTGCATATTTCAGGCGAGTCAAACGCCCACTCTCCAGGAGCGGGGCGCGCAACTATAGCCACCGCGCATCGGGAGGTCAATGACATCCCGGGGAATTGCTTTTTGATCAGTAAGTTGAATGCGCGCACCCAACTTGGCGCAGCGCACAATGGCAGTGCAGAACTAGCCCAGGCGCTCGAAAATGGCCTGCAATTCGGCGGCTGTGGTGTATTGAATCACCAGACTGCCGCGCTCTTCGTCGCGCGGCTTGAGCACCACTTTAGCCTTGATCCGCTCGGCCAGACGATCGCGTGCGATCTGCAAACGGTCGTCAATCTCGGCCGTCTTGAGCTCCGCCTTCGGTGCACTGGGCGCATTCATCTGCCGCACCAGTGCTTCGGTCTGGCGCACGTTCAAGGCTTGCGCGCGGATTTTTTCGGCCGCACCGGGCTGCAGATCCACCGGCAAGCCCAGCAGCGCCCGCGCATGGCCCATTTCCAGTTCGCCCTCGCGCACCAGGGTCTGCACATCAGCATGCAAATTGACCAGGCGCAGCAGATTGGTCACCGAGGCCCGCGAACGGCCCACAGCTTCGGCGCACTGCTCGTGGGTCAACCCACATTCATCAATCAGACGCCGCAAGGCCTGCGCCTCGTCCAGAGGATTGAGTCCTTCGCGCTGAATGTTTTCGATCAGCCCGACGGCCAGCACGGTCTGATCGGGCAGGTCACGCACCAGCGCCGGGATATCGGCCATGCCGGCCAAGCGCGAGGCACGCCAACGACGCTCGCCGGCAACCAGCTCGTAGCTGTCTTCAGCCAGCGGGCGCACCACCACAGGCTGAACCACCCCCTGCGACTTGATCGAGGCAGCCAGCTCCTGCAGCGCCTCTTCATCCATCTCCGTACGCGGCTGGTAGCGCCCGGGCTGAATCTGATCCAGCGGTAAACGGCGAACCTGCTCATCCGCTTCGGCCTGCGCCGGCACATCCCCCAACAACGCGTCGAGCCCGCGCCCCAGTCCTCGTCTTGGCTTTTTCGCCATCTCCCCGTTCCTTCTCGTAATTACAGTTTGACCGGCTTGCGCCCCAGCATTTCGCCGGCCAGTGCCAGATAGGCAATTGCCCCGGTGGACCGGGGATCATAGGCGATCACGGGCTGGCCGTAACTCGGCGCCTCGGCCAGACGCACATTGCGCGGCACGATGGTGCGGAACACCTTATCGCCAAAATGGGCGATAAGTTCCTCCGAAACCTGGCGCGCCAGATTGTTGCGCGGGTCGTACATGGTGCGCAGGATGCCCTCGATCTGCAGCCCCGGATTGATGCTGCCGCGAATCTGCTGAATGGTGCTGACCAGCGCGGATATACCTTCCAGTGCGTAGTACTCGCATTGCATCGGAATCAGCACACCACTGGACGCCGCCAGGGCGTTGACCGTGAGCATCGACAGGCTCGGCGGACAGTCAATCAGAATGAAATCGTAATCATCGGCGACCGTAGCCAACGCTTTTTTCAGCGTGAGCTGGCCACCACTACCCTTCAAACCGACGTCCGCAGCCGTCATGTCATCATTGGCGGGCAGCACGTCGAGCTTGTATTCGGGGCAGGCGATACGCGCCTGAGCCACCGTGGCATCGCCGAGCAGGACATCGCAGCCGGAAAACTCCAGCTCGCCCTTGTCGACCCCGACCCCCATGGTGGCGTTGCCCTGGGCATCCAGGTCAACCAGCAGCACACGGCGCTTGGTCGCCCCCAGGGAAGCGGCCAGATTGACGCTGGTGGTGGTTTTGCCCACGCCACCCTTCTGATTGGCTACGGCAAGAATCTTCGGCACGGTCACGCTTCCTGTTCTTCCGGCCCATGCGGGCCTGAATGTGCGCCGCCGCCACGCTCGAGAATCACCAGATGGCGATCAGCGCTCAGCGACGGGACGGTCAAACGCGGCATTTTAACCACCTGCCAAGGTGTCGGCACAGCCTCACGCTCATTCGCCTCGGCTTTACCCTTCATGGCCAGCATCTGTCCACCCGGCGCCAGATGTACGCCCGCCAAGGTCACGAAATCAGCGAGCGAGGCAAATGCCCGGCTGATGATCTGCGGATACGGCGCATCGGCCTGCCAGGCTTCAACGCGGCAGGCTTCAGCCTGAAAGTTATTCAACCCCAGCACCCGGGCAACATGCCGCTGGAAGGCGATCTTCTTGTGCCGACTTTCCACACTGAGCACGTTCACATCAGGGCGCGCCAATGCAATCAACACACCGGGCAGGCCACCGCCACTGCCCACGTCCATCAAACGCCCGCCCTGCACATGCGGCAATACGCTGAGCGAATCCAGCACATGCTGGACCAGCACCTGGCGCTCATCGGTTATCGCGGTGAGATTGATCCGCCGGTTCCAGTGCAGCAACTCCTGGGCAAAGCTCAGCAGCGGATCGGCCAGACCGGCATCAAGCCCAAGCTGGTCCAGCCCGTCGCGCAAAAACGCTGCGTGCGCGTGCATCAGCGCGGCAAAACCGCAGCGTTACTCGTCAACATCGTCCGCATCGACCTGACCACTGAGACGCCGCCGCACATGCGACCAGCTGATCCCCACCGCCATAACAGCGGAAATGACGAAAATCACCAGATAACTGACCACCCGCAGCGATTGCGTGTCGACCAGCTTGAAATCGATCAGCACCCAGACCATGCAGCCGAACAGCGCCAGCGCCAGAATCATGCCCACCGGGCCCAGCGAGCGCAGGGTTGCGCGGATGTAGATGGTCCAGCCAACCGCAAGCAGCACCCCGGCCAGCGCCTTGAGCGCGATCATCTGCGAGACATCGCGCGACACCCAGTGCAGGAACGACCAACCTTCCGGGTTGTAGGTCAGCAGGACCAGCAGCAATGCAAAAACAAAACGCAGGGCGAAACCACCCCACCCAAACGACGAACTGGCCATGCTCAGGCTCGCGAGGAAGAAGCCCTTAAACGTACCACACGCTCACCGGGGGCTTTGTCCCGGCGCGTTTCGCCGCGATCCTTCATGCGCTGCAAACAGGCCTCGAAGGTGCGCGAGATGACGCTGGAGTTGCGGATCCGCTCGATCTGCGGCCAGGTTCGGCGCTCGCCAGAGCGAATGAAGTGGCGCATGTCCTCTTCGGTCGGGCTGGACAGCATGCGCATCAGCTTTTTGGGATGCTGGCTGGGGAAAATGTTGATGTCGCCGGAGAAGCGCTGGTTGGTCAGGGCCAGCAGCTTCTCGGCCACCCGCCACCAGCCTTCCGGGTCCATGCGATGACGCGCGGTTTCCACGATGTGTTTGCTGTAAACCCCGTAACTGCTGCGGGCCAGCTCGGACACCAGCGACACCAGACCGGTTGAATTGCGCGCGCGGTCATCCTTCATGAAGGGCACCACATGCGGATTGGTCTGGCTCACGATGTAGTGATTGACGTTGTGCAGACGGGCGATGCGCAACATCGGCAGGTCGCTGCGCAGGGTCCCGTCCTGCCAACGCTTGCTCGGCATGTAGCCGATGATGTCGCCGTCGTAGCTCTTGGCCTGCAGCATCACCGGCGGAAACACCCCCGGAATGGCACATGACGCCAGCGACGCACGGTTGATCAGCACATTGGGTGCGGTCAGGTAGTTGAGCAAACGCCCATGCTGATGCGGCTCGATCGGCGACACCGTGATGCCGACGATGCGCCGGGTGCGCTCGAAGGCTTCTTCGAAAGTGTAGTCGCCCATGTTCTGCTGCAGGCAATGCCACAGCTGACCTTGATCCATGAGTGAACGGTTGCGCATGGCGCTGCGCAGATCGAACAGGCGAAATGCATCCAGATACAAGCCGCCCGGCTCGAACATCTCGGTCAGCTCTTCGTCGGTGCGCGTACCCACTGCGCCGGCAATGATCGAACCGGCGCTGGAGCCCGACAGCACCCGCGGCAACACATCTTCACTCCACAGCGCCTTGATCACGCCCAGATGGAACATGCCCAGCGTTGCGCCACCCGACAGCATCAGGCCGGAACGCCCGAAACTGGAGCCGGTGCGCTTGAAGAAACGAATCTTGTCGTCCAGCGTGAAGTCTGGGAACTCGTTGTCGCACAAATAGTTAAGACAAATTGCGACTTCGTGCAGGTACTCTTCGATGAGCAGCTTGGTGCCGACCCGGCAATAGGTATAGATCTTGGGGTTGGCGATACCGCCCAGATTGCCGTGCAAGCCTTCGTGCAGGGCGTAGACCAGCTCGCTGACGCGTTGCTCTTCGCGCAGCTGACGCAGCTCGTTCAGACGAGCGCGAATCAGCCTGAAATCGTAATCCCGCGATTCATCCTCGGCGCGCCAGTCGGCCTTGCCCTCAAGCTCATCCAACTCCAGTGCAGCCGCCCGCCAGCTGCGGTAATCCTCGGCGTTGTCGAGATCGCGCTGTAGTCGTTTGTCCTTGCGCATGCCCTATCCGTTTATGTTGCAGTGCGCAAAACTAGCACGACCAGGCTGTGCGGCAAAGCGTGACTAACCGCCAGGCACCTTGAGGCGCTGCCCAGCCCGGATCCGATTGACGTCGGACAAGGCATTCGCCGAAGCAATAGCGCTGACCGACACACCGTACTGCCGGGCAATGGTTTCCACGGTCTGGCCCGACCGGATGGTGTGCCAGGCATAGGCTGGCCGACCCGATGCCGGCACCTGCAGACGCACCCCAACACGCAGGTATTCCGGGCGATCAATGTCGTTGAGGGCCTGCAGCTGGCGCACCGACGCACCGTAACGCCGGGCGATACCAATCAGGGTTTCACCGCTGCGCACCTTGTGAATGACCGGCCGCTGACCGTTGGGCGGGATTTTCAGCACCTGGCCAATACGGATGAAATGGCTGCTGCTCAAACCGTTGGCCTGACGGATCGCCCGCACGGAGGTGCCGTACTGCTGGGCCAGCCCACTCAAGGTCTGCCCGGAGCGCACACGGTGATTGCGGTAATAGACAAACTGACGACTGAACAGCTCAGAGTCATCAAGCCGGGCATAGGCTGAACGAAAATGCTGACCGTGGCCCCGTGGCAAACGGATGCGGCGCTGCGGCGGCACCAGCAACTCGCCTCGCTGAACCGCGGTAGAGAAGCTCGGATTCAGCTCGAGAAAACGCTCAGCATCCTGACGCGACAGGCGACGCAGGGTGTCGTAACGCACGAAGTGCTCGGTGGTCACCTCGTCAAAATGATCCGGCGCATCGCGGCGCAGCGGCCCAAAGTACTGCAGCGCGTTGGATTCGACGTCAAGCGCGGCAAGGAATTCGGCATAGAAATTCTTGGCTGCAAAACCCCAGCGCGGATGTTCGTAATCTTCAATCAATTCGACCAGTGAACTGCCACCAATCTCATCCAGGCCGCGAGCCAGACCGTAGCGCCCAAAGTTGTACGCGGTAACCGCCAAGGGCCAGTCCTGCAGAAGGGAATAATCATCACTCAGATGTTGGGCCGCACCCTCGGTCGACAGCCACGGGTCACGTCGATCATCGCCGACTTCGTCGTAGCTCATGTAGCGCTTGGCCGTACCCGGCATGAACTGCCACATCCCGGCTGCACCACTCTTGGAATAGGCCCGGGTATTGAAACTGGATTCAACCAGCGGCAAACGCGTCAGCTCAACCGGCAAGCCGGCATCGGCAAACACCTTTTCCATGTAGGGCAGATAGCGCCCGGAACGCATGATCGCCGCTTCGGTTTTCTCACGCAGTCCGGCTTGCCCGCGCAGATCCTCGGCAATCTCCCGCAAGTGCTCGGGCTTGAGCAAACCGTGCGTTTTGAGCGTATTGCGAATGCTGCGCGCCTCATCATCCAGGCCACGCTCTGACGGATCATCCGCCAGGCGCAGCATCAAGCTGCGCAGAGCGGCTTTTTCTTGCTCTTCGATGCGCCGTTTGTGCATGCGCAGCTCGGTGTCATCGAGCAAATCGACCACATCGGTGAAATCCAGCACCTTGTAAACAACCGACACATTCTTGCGGTCATGGAGAATGATCTGATGCTGCGAATATTCACCGAACACGCTGCGCCAGAAGGCAATCTTGTGCTCCAGCTCGGGCGGGCGCGGAAAAACATCGCTAGCCGCAGCAGCGTGCGCGGCAAACAACCCCAGCATCACCGCGGCGACGAACCGGGCGACACGCAAAGACAGCATGTTTGAGCGTATGACCATGGCCATCAATTTAACAAAAAAGCCCGGCAAAACCGAAGTCTTGCCGGGCTTTTTAAGCCGTTTTCGCGTTAAGCCAAACGACGGCGACGCAGCAGACCGAACAGGGCAATCAACAAGACGCCGTAGCCCAGCGCACCACCACGCGACGGCAACAGGCCACCGCGCTCGCCACCACTGACGTCGTCATCGGCCACAGCCTCATCAAACTGATACAGCTTGACGCCACGCCCGAAGGTGCCCGCGAACAGCTTGCGGTTATCGCCCGGCTGCAGCACCAGCTGGTTGACCGGCACATTTTCCAGATCGCCCAGCGGTGCCCATTGGCTACCTTCCAGATCGCTGGAAATGAAGACACCGATATCGGTACCTACGATCAACTGGTTACCACGCTTGAGAATAGCGGTGACATTGGTGTCCGGCAGGTTGCCGGAAATGTCGCGGAAGTTCTCACCGGCATCATCGGAACGGAACACATGGCCTTCACCGATGTTGGCGTTCTCGTCCAGGTAGCCACCCGGCTGAATCCAGCGCGCCGTGGAGTAGCCACCCAGGGTCACAAACACGGTCTCAGGCTGAGCCGCATCCATTTCCACACCGTAAATGAAGCGATTGGGCAGGCCGTTCAGACTGGCTTGGTGCCAGCCGTCCGAGGTCCCCGACGCCGGCGGCGCATCGCCCCCAACATTGGTGGCCAGACCGCGCTGGAACTGGGCGCTACCGGTTGTGACGGTGCACGGCCCGCACCAGGCGGTGTAGACGTTGGCACCATCGACATCGAGTGAACGGTGACGCGCCTGATGCGCGGTGCCGCTGGCTTCATCCACACCCAGATCGAAGACTTCAATCCACTCGGCATCGGTCGATGCATTCAAGGTTTCAGCAACCTTGGTACCCACCGCAACCAGATGGTCCGCGTCACGCGGGTTCATCATGAACGGGCCGAGGAAGTGGGCGGTGCCAACTTCGGCATCCGGCGCAATATTGCTGTGACTGCGGCCACCATCAGTGGTGCGGTTGATCGACAGCCCCGGGGTTTGCACATAGGCCACGTTGGCGCGATCGGGATCGACCGCCGTCCACATGCCATCACCCACATAGGTGCGAATCTGGCGCCCGGTTCCAGCTTCGATTTTGCCCGAAGCATTGTCCTGCAGCCCGTAGAACACGGTGCCGTCCTTGGCCACGCTGATGCCGTAGTTCATGAGGGTATAGAAGCCCTGATTGGCCCCATCGCCCCATTTGTTGTTGGCGAAGTCATCGGTGATCGGGTTGCTGCTGTACTGCTTGTAAACACCGCCATCACCACCGGCGAACAGCCACACGCCACCACGCACAGGATCAGGGATGAAAATCCCATCATGCTGGTCAGGGTGGGTGGTGGTGCCATTGATCACGCCGTCATAGGTCGGGCACACCGGAACCGCCGGGCCCAGCTGCCCCACCAGGAACAAACAGGTCTCGCCAGCGAAATACGAGCCAAACACCTCCCAATCGAACGCCGGCAATTGCTCCACGGCACCGACCACCGGCAACAACGACAGACTCAACTGCTGGATGGCCGCTTCCAGGCCAATATCGGCAGCCAGTTCAGTGATGGTTTCCTGCAGCACCGGCACCGGCGGCAAGCCGGACAAGGTGTTCTTCCAGATTTCTTCCATGCCGAAAGCGACACGGGTAGGCGCATGCAGAACCGGGTCAGCAAGCGTGGGATCGGGCTGAATCCACAGGTCATACCAGGCCTGAACACCCGGCCCCACACCCAACGCCACCGTGGCAACCAGCGACGAGCCGCTCAGCGCGCTGGTGTAGGTCAGGTTGATATCGTCAGCCAGGCGCACCCAGTTGGAGCCGAAATCCTGCGACACATAGATGCCGTTGATGGAGGTCGGGCTCAAGCCACCGGTAATGGTTTCGCAGATGAAACGCGGATCACCATCCGGCAGCTGGGAGCAGTCCAGCGGAATTTCCGGCAAGCCCTGATCCAGCGGCAAATCGAGCAATGGCAGACCACCGTTCAGCAGGACAGCGTCCTGAACGATGGCGTAAACCACGTTGTGATTCTGCTCGGGGCCGATGGCCGCGCCCAGTTCAACACGGCCGATACGTTCTTGCGGCGCGAAGCCGATCGGCGGAATACCGCCCAGCGCGGGAATAGCCGGAGAGTCGACACGCTCGAAGGTGCCAGGCTTGCCGTTGGGGGAGCGGTACAGACCGTTACCCGGTGCCATCGGCGTGCCGTCGGCGTACGGGGCATTGCCGCCACGATAGCCGACTGCAGCGAGCACGGCGCAACCGTCGGCTTCACAGGTGATGCCTTCCAGAGCCACCGTTTCCAGCGCCAGCGGACCAACACCACCCGGCTCCTGCACGACCACATCGGAGACGACGTTGGCGAGTTGGCACGGACCGGAGTAATCCACCACCCCGGCGCATTCTTCAGACACCGGCAAGCCCACATTTACAAACGTGGCACCGGCATCTTCCGAGCGGAACAGACCCTTGTGGGTTGCGGCATAAACAATGTTCGGGTTGGACTGATCGACGGCAAGCGTTGAAGCGCCAGCCGCATCTGGCACACCTGCAGCCTGATTCCAGGTCTGCCCCAGATCATCTGTCCAGTAAGCGCCAAGGCCCACATAGGTATTGCCACCTTGCACATGCTCACCCGTCAAAGCGATCAGACGACCGCCTTGAGCCGGCGTCCAGGCAATCGCGGAGGCAATCGTCGTGGGCATGTTTTTGCCCAGATCAATCCACAGATCGCCCAGGGTGCCGACATCGCCATCAACCGCCTCAGACATCCAGACACCACCGGTGCCCACCGCGGCGAACAGACGCTGGTTCGCCTCGTCGTAGGAAAAATCGTCCACACGCCCTGCGACTGACGGAATCCCGTCACGCGAACCGTCGACATACTCGGCGAGGGAGATCTGCGGACCCTGGCCATAGTTCTGCCACTGGCCCGCCGCGTTTGCGACGTCCGCTTTGAGCGGCTGCATGGCCGCTTTGTGCTCGACTGCGGCACGCATCGCGCCCTGCGGAATCACACCCAGCGGCGCCGCAGCAGCATCATCAACAACCTGGCCCCATTGACCAATTTCGGCCATCGACTCGGGAATGCGGTTGTAGGCGCAGGTCTGCTCGCCGTAAGTTGCGCGAATCTTGTCGGCAAAATCGTCGCTCAGTCCAGGATTGAACTCGCGCGCGTAAGCCACGGGATCTGTCATCTGATACCCGGGCGGGCATGCCGCTGCCACATCCGATGTGTGATCGACGGTGGCGTGACTTGCGTAATACGCCAGTGCCCCGCCACCAAGCAAAAACCCTGCTACGGCAACTCCCGGCCGACGGGCAATAAACTGAAACATTCCTGAACCCCCAGGTAGCAATTCAAATCATGCTTGCGCACGTCAGCGCTCAAGCTAACCGGCGAGTATATAGAGATATACATCCCTGCATAAACACCGGGCACGCGAAAACCTTCATCCGAAACACGGCACGAAGACCGAGCAAGAAACGTTCCAGATCAAGCCTAATTGGAAAGAATTTGCTCAGGCGTAAGGCCTGAGCGGCCCAACGCTTGCGCAACCGGCGGACAGGTGATTTGTCCGTCATGCACGTTGAGACCTGCGGCCAGATTGGGATCACGCCGCATGGCCTCGCGCCAGCCGTGATTGGCCAGAGCCAGGGCGTAAGGCAAGGTGGCGTTGTTGAGCGCGAAGGTCGAGGTGCGCGCCACCGCGCCGGGCATGTTGGCCACGCAGTAGTGGACCACCTCATCAACCTTGTAGGTGGGTTCGGCATGGGTGGTGGCGCGGGATGTTTCAAAGCAACCGCCCTGATCGATCGACACGTCGACCAGCACCGAGCCGGGACGCATGGCCTTGACCATCTCACGCGTCACCAGCTTGGGCGCCGCAGCGCCGGGCAGCAGCACCGCACCGACCACCAGGTCAGCCGCCAGTACGTATTTTTCAACCGCATCGGCGGTGGCAAAAATGGTGTTCAGGGTTGGGCCGAACTGATTGTCGAGTTCACCCAGGCGACGCAGACTGCGATCCAGCACGGTGACCCGCGCCTCCATCCCCATGGCCATACGTGCCGCATTGGTGCCGACCACACCGCCACCCAGAATCACCACATCGGCCGCCGCCACCCCGGCAACACCGCCCAGCAGCATGCCGCGCCCGCCCTGCTCCATCTCCAGACAATGAGCACCGGCCTGTATCGACATTCGACCGGCGACTTCGCTCATCGGCGACAGCAAAGGCAGACCACCACGGCCATCCGTCACCGTCTCGTAGGCCACCGCAGTGCAACCGCTGGCCAGCAGGGCATCGGCCTGAGCCGGATCAGGCGCCAGATGCAGGTAGGTGAACAACAGCTGCCCCGGACGCAACATGGCGCATTCGCAGAGCTGCGGCTCCTTGACCTTGACCACCATCTCGGCCTGATCAAAAACACTCTGCGCATCCGCAACCAAAACGGCGCCAGCGCGCTCGTAATCCTCGTCCATCAGGCCGATGGCGGTGCCGGCATCACGCTGCACAATCACACGATGACCATGCTGGCATAACTCACGCACGCTGCCCGGCGTCAGTCCAACGCGGTATTCGTGCACCTTGATTTCCTTCGGAACGCCAATCAGCATGCGTGGTCTTCCGCCAAAAACCAGACTATACATGACTGCACTATGGGCAATCGACTTAGCAAACTGACCACCCGCACCGGCGATGCTGGCGAGACCGGCATCGCCGGAAACCGGCGTCTGTCCAAATTTCATCCCCGCATTCAGGCCATTGGCGACGTCGATGAGCTCAACTGCTGCGTTGGCGTCCTGCGCAGCCACCCGCTACCAGCGCCGCTGCAACCCGTGCTGGAACGCATTCAGCAGGAACTGTTCAATCTGGGCGGCGAACTGGCCATGCCGGAGTGCCACCTGATCAATGCCGAGCATGTTGATGCGCTGGAAGCGGAAACCGACCGGTTCAACGCCAGCCTGCCTCCACTCAAGGACTTCGTTCTGCCCGGTGGCGGCGCAGCCGCTGCGGCGGCGCACATGGCCCGGGCGGTATGCCGAAGGGCTGAACGCAGCGTTTGGGCTGCCCATGCCGAAGAAGCGTTGCGACCAGCGCTGGCCCAATACCTCAACCGCCTGTCGGATCTGATGTTCGTGTTCTGCCGACTGCTCGCGCGCGAGGCCGCACACGACGAGGTGCTATGGAACAAACCGGCCGCACCGGGCTCAGGTCATCCAGCCACCGATGGTGAGCAGGGCGAGTAAGGCCAGCAGGATCAGCATGCTGCGGTCGAGCAGGTGCACGGCCCGATCCAGGCATTCCAGCTGGCCGCTGGCCGCATCATCCTGAGGATCACGCGCCAGCGCAGCCAACCCGGTCTGGGCCAGCAAGGGCCAGGCACTGCGCACCCAGTCGCCGTTATAATTCGAAGCCCACTCTCGCCAGCGTGCGAAGGCGTGGTCGGCACTGCCAGCCAGGGCGTAGAGCAAGGCCGCAGCCCGCGCACTGGGCCAGGCCATCGCACCGTGTAGCATTTCGGCCAGGCGCTGGCTTTCATCATCACGCCCGGCATGCCCGAGATGACAGGCCACCGAGGCCAGCATGCGATAGGCCACCGCACCCGGCAGACCGAGCACGAAGAACCAAAGAAGCACCGCGAACCAGCGTTCATGCCCCTGCACGAAACACGCGGCCACCGGCGAACGCCCGCTTGTCGGCCCGTCGTGGCGCAGCGGCCCGGTCAGCAGATCACGCAGCAGGGTTTCGGCCAGCGCATCATCACCGCGCCTCACCGCCGCCTCATAACTGTGCACTTCTTCGCGCAGGTCGCGCGGCCCCAGGCAGGCCAGCAGCACCACCAGGGCCAGGGGCAGAATCAGCACCTCACCGGCGGGCAGCTCGACAATGCTGTATTGCAGCGTGGCAATCACCGCCACCGGCAGTAGCACATAAACCGCCAACGACCAGGCCCGTGGGCCGATACGGTCATCAACCAGCCGAATCCAGCGATCCGTCAGGCTGTGCGTACGCCACTGCGGCGAGTAGCTCAGCACCCGCTCCAGGAAAAGTGCAATGACGATCGCGATCAGAGTCATACTGGCAGTGTACCCGGAGATGACAGCGGCACAAGCATGCACGATTTTGAACTCGATTCGCGCTTACACAACGACTGCGAGATGGTGCTGGACTGGCCACTGTGCCGCGTCCTGCTGATGCGCGACGCGCGCTACCCGTGGTTCATCCTGGTGCCACGCCGTGCGCAGCTGCGCGAGCTGTGCCAGCTCAGCGATGACGATTACGCCCAGTTCGGGCGGGAAAGCCGCCGCCTGTCGCAGTATCTGCTCGACAGCACCGGCGCGCCCAAGCTCAATGTCGCCGCACTCGGCAATGTGGTGGCGCAACTGCATGTGCATCACATCGCCCGTTTTCACGACGATGACGCCTGGCCGGGGCCGGTGTGGGGCGTTGCACCCCCGCGCCCCTATGACGAAGAAACCCTGACGGAGCTGCTGACGATGGCGCGCCAGCAGCTACCTTTCGATCAGGCTTAAACCGCCCGCGCGGCGGCAACTGCCGCGTCGGCGCTGACATCGCGCCCGAGCTTGCGCATACCGGCCGCAATGGCGTTGAGGCAACGCTCAACCGCCTCCAGGTTGCAGCCGTGGCCCATCAAACCGATACGCCAGGCCTTGCCGGCAAAATCACCCAGGCCGGCGCCGATTTCCAGATTGTGCTCGTTGAGCAGGTAAGTGCGGAATTCAGCGTCATCAATGCCTTCGGGAATGCCGATGGTGGTCAGCGGCGGCAGCCGCTCCGCCTGCGGCGGAATCGGCGCGATACCCAGCTCAGCCAGCCCGGCGACCAGCGCCGCATTGACCACCCGATGGCGCGCCCACGACGCATCCAGCCCCTCTTGCAGCAGCAGGCTGAGCGCTTCGTGCAGACCATAAACAGCGTTGACCGGCGCGGTGTGGTGATACGCACGCTTGCCACTGCCCGCCCAGTAGCCTCCGAGCAGGCTGAAATCCATGAACCAGCTCTGCACCGGCGTCTTGCGCTGACGCAAGGCATCCAGGGCACGCTCGCCCACCGTGATCGGGGCGATACCCGGCGGCGCACTGAGACACTTCTGACTGCCGGCATAGACCATATCCAGACCCCAGGCGTCGACTTCGATCGGGCACCCGCCGATCGCGGTCACGCAATCAACCAGGGTCAGGCAACCGTGCGGACGCACCGCCTCGGCCAGCTGCTGACTGTCGCTCAGCACCCCGGTAGAGGTTTCGGCCTGGACCCAGCAGACCAACTTGAACGGTTTGCTGGCACCGAGCTTGTCGGCCAGCTGCTGCGGATCCACCGCCCGCCCCCAGGGGAACTCCAGCACTTCGACTTCAGCCCCGCAACGCCGGGCCATTTCCGCCAGACGCACGCCAAACACACCGTTCTGACAAACCAGCACACGGTCACCTGGCTCCAGCACATTGATCAGGCAGGCTTCCATGGCGCCGGTCGCCGGTGCAGAAAACGGCATGCTGAAGGCATTGTCCGTCTTGAACACCTCACGCAACTGGCCCTGAACCGTGTTCATCAGCTCGATGAAAGCGGGATCGAGGTGGCCAATGGTCGGCTGCGCCGAGGCTTGCAGGACACTGGGGCTGACCGGACCGGGCCCGGGTCCCATCAGGTAACGCTGGGGTGGTTGGTACATGGCTTTGCACAAGAAAAAAGGGCGGGGATTCTAACAGGTGCGTTACCATGCACGCCCTGTCATTCCCGGTCGATCCATTTTGACAAGCCTGCGATCACGCGTGAGCGCCATGGCGCTGCGGCGGATATTGCGCCCCAAGCTCAATCATCAGCATTCCCCCGAGGCACAGCGCCGCGCGGCGGAGCTGTTTGCCCGGCTGCAGTTCATGCCGCGCGACGTCACCCTGGAAAACAGCCAACTTGGCGGGCGACCCACAGACATCCTTACCCCGGCTAACGCCGCAACAGACCGCGCTGTACTGTATCTGCACGGCGGCGGCTTCGTGGTCGGCAGCCCTCGCACGCACCGTGTCCTCACCGCATATCTGGCCAAAGCGGCAGGCTGCAAGGTGTACTCGATGGATTACCGTCTTGCGCCGGAACATGCCTTCCCCGCCGCACTCGACGACACCGTGCTGGCTTATCGCGAACTCAGCGAAGCCATGCCCTCGGACAAAATTGCCGTAGCCGGCGATTCGGCCGGCGCCTGCCTGAGCCTCAGCCTGATGCTCAAGCTGAAGCAGCTTGAACTGCCACAACCGGCCTGCGCGCTGCTGCTTTGCCCGCTCACCGACCTGACCCTGTCGGGCGAGAGCATCCACCGCAATCGCCATGTCGAGCCGCTGCTCACACGTGAATGGCTGGAAGTAAACAATGAGTATTATTCGGCCGACACACCGCGTGACGACGCCCTGATTTCACCGGTTTTCGCCGACCTCAGCGGCCTGCCGCCGATGCTCATCCAGGCGGCCGCCAACGATCTGCTGCTGGACGACGCACGCCGCCTGCATGCGGCAGCGCGCAAGGTCGGGGTCGACACCAAGCTGGAAGTCTTCGCCGATCTTGGGCACGATTTCCAACTGACGCCCGACATGGTCCCGGAAGCCCAGCGCGCTATCGCCATGGCCGGTGCATATGTGAAACTCCGGCAATAACGCCGCGCGGGAACAACGCTCATGATGATCGACGACACAGCGACACAGCGCGAGCACCCGCCCGAGATTCCCAACAAAAGCGACATCCCCGAGCAGCTCGGCAAGTACCTGTTGCAGGACGAGATCGGCCGCGGCACCTGCGGTGTGGTCTACAAGGCCTACGATCCGTTCGTGGCACGCGATGTCGCGATCAAGCTGGCCCTGAACGACACCGCGGTCGACCCAACCGAATCGATGCAGCAGAACCGCGAGTTCTTTGCTGAAGCCCACGCCGCCGGCATGCTGCATCATCCGCATATTGTCTCGGTGTTCGATGCAGGGGTGGTCGATGGCTTCAGCTACATCGTCATGGAATATGTCGATGGCTGCACCCTGGCCGAGGCGGTCAAGCAGAACAGCGCGCCGATGCCGGTGGATCAGGTTATCGACATCATTTTCAAATGTGCCAAGGCACTGGATTACTCGCACAAACGCGGGGTCCTGCATCGCGACATCAAGCCCGGCAACATCATGCTGGCGCAGGATGGATCAACCGCCAAGATCATGGACTTTTCCATCGCCGAGATGCTCCAGGGCAACAAGCTGCGCCCGGAAACGGTGGTCGGCTCGCCCGCCTTCATGTCGCCAGAGCAGATCCGCAAGCAGGACATGGGGCCCAGCTCTGATCTGTACTCGCTGGGTGCGGTGATGTACTACCTGCTGTGCGGCGAACCGCCGTTCGTCGCCCAGGACATCCGCCGCCTGCTCGACATGGTCAAGAGCCTGCCGGCCCCGAGCCCTCGTAGCAAACGACCGGAGCTGCCCGATACGGTCATCGAAGTGGTCGAACGCCTGCTCAGCAAAGATCCGGCGCAGCGCTTCGAAAGCGGCCAGGATCTGGCCGTGCAGCTGACCCGCATCAACAACCAGCTGAGCCACGCCGAGCGCCAGCTCAGCCGCGCGGAAAACCGCGACTCGCTGCGCCGCCTGCGCTTTTTTGATGATTTCGACGATGCCGAAATCGACGAGTTCATGGCCGCCGCCAACATGCTGAGTTTTCACGCCGGCGACACCATCATTCAGGAAGGTGACATCGACAACGCGTTCTACATCGTGGTGGTCGGCAATGTCAGCGTGTCCAAGGCCGGCACCACCATGATGGCGCTGGGCAAAGGTGATGTGTTCGGCGAAATCGCCTTCCTCACCGCCACACGCCGCACGGCCACGGTCAGCGCCAGCAGCGAGGTGCTAGTGCTCAAGATCAACGCCGCGGCCATGGAGCAGGTCTCCGAACGGGTTCAGCTGCGCTACTACCGGGTGTTCTGCGAAAACCTGATCTACCGGCTGTCGATGACCACGGCCAAACTGTCCGCCACCCGCTCGTAAGACCAACATGCCGTTAAGCCGCGCCAAGATCGGCGAGATTTTCCGTATCTGGCAAGACGCCAATCCACACCCCGAAACCGAGCTCGAGTACAACTCGCCGTACGAGTTGCTGGTGGCGGTCACGCTGTCCGCGCAGGCCACCGATGTCGGGGTCAACAAAGCCACGCGCAAGCTGTTCCCGGTGGCCAACACCCCGCAGCAGATCTGGGATCTGGGGGTTGAAGGCCTGACCCGCTATATCCGCACCATCGGGCTGTTCAACGCCAAGGCCAAGAACGTGATTGCTGCGGCGCGCATCCTGCTGGATGAACACGACGGCGAGGTCCCGCGCGAACGCGAAGCCCTGGAGGCATTGCCCGGCGTGGGGCGCAAAACCGCCAATGTGGTTCTGAACGTGGCCTTCGGCCAGCCCACCATGGCAGTCGATACGCACATCTTCCGCCTGGGCAATCGCACCGGCATCGCCCCGGGCAAAACCCCGCTGGCGGTGGAAAAAGGATTGCTCAAACGCATTCCCAAGGAGTATCTGGTTCATGCCCACCACTGGCTGATCCTGCATGGTCGCTATGTGTGCAAGGCGCGCAAGCCGGATTGCCCCAACTGCAACATCAATCACCTGTGTGCCTACAAAGCCAAAACCCTGCTTGAAGGCGCCGGCTGAATCTTCTCCCCACACCCGATAACAGAGGACGACACATCATGAATCTTGCGCAAAGCGTGATCATCATTACCGGCGGCGCTTCAGGCCTGGGCGCAGCCACCGCGCGCCGGCTCGCCAGCGCCGGCGCCAAACTGGTTCTGGCTGATCTCAATGAAGATCTGGGCCAGGCCCTGGCCAGCGAACTTAACGCTCAGTTCGTGCGCTGCAACGTGACCAGCCCGGACGATGCCCAGGCTGCGATCGACAGCGCCATCAACACCTATGGCGGGCTCACCGGCCTGATCAACTGCGCCGGGATCGGCACCCCGGCCAAAGCCGTGGGTCGCGATGGGCCGCTGGCCATGGAAGCGTTCACCAAGATCATCGACGTCAACCTCAATGGCAGCTTCAACATGATTCGCCTGGCCGCACACGCAATGATGCAGGCCGAGCCGAACGATAAGGGCGAGCGCGGGGTGATCATCAACACCGCTTCAGTGGCCGCCTACGATGGACAGATCGGCCAGCCGGCCTATGCCGCCTCCAAAGCTGGCCTGGTTGGCATGACCCTGCCGCTGGCACGCGAGTTCTCGCGCTCGGGCATCCGGGTCATGACCATCGCTCCGGGCCTGTTCAAAACCCCGCTGCTGGAAAGCCTGCCCGAAGAGGCGCAGAAGTCGCTGGGTATGCAGGTGCCATTCCCCTCGCGCCTGGGCGAGCCGGACGAATATGCCCAGCTGGCTCAGCAGATCTTCGAAAACACCATGCTCAACGGGGAAACCATCCGTCTGGATGGCGCGATCCGCATGGCCCCGAAATGAGCGCCGATCCGATTGTCATCGTGGGTGCCGCGCGCACCCCGATGGGCGGCATGCTGGGCGAGCTGTCAGCGCTCAGCG